>CAILKA010000578.1 GCA_903834645.1 uncultured beta proteobacterium | reverse complement strand
GACCTGGCCATGCTGATGTACACCTCGGGCACGACGGGCCCCTCCAAGGCCATCATGTTCCCGCATGCGCACATCACCTACTGGGGTCTGGAGGTGGCGCACCACCACGAGTACACGAGCGAGGACATCGCCTACGTCTTCATGCCGCTCTTCCACGGCAACGCCTTGCTCGGCAGCACCATGGCGACCCTGGCCGCAGGATCGGCCATGGCCCTCACGCACCGCTTCTCCGTCAGCCGCTTCTGGGACGATGTGCGCGCCAGCGGCGCCACCGTCACCAACGCGATCGGCAGCGTGGTCGACTTCCTCTGGGCCCAGCCCGGCAGCCCCGCCGATCGGCAGCACCGGCTGCGCCGTTTTCATGCGGTGCCCGTCCCCCGTTACGGCCACGACTTCGAAGCCCGCTTCGGCCTGTCCTTCATGAGCGCCTTCGGCCTGACCGACTACTGCCTGGGCACCTCGTTCAACACGCGCCACCCCCGCAGCAAGCTCGGCTCGGCCGGCACCGCGCGCACGAACATCGAGGTGCGTGTCGTCGACGAGGAGGACATCGAGCAGCCGCCGGGCGCGCCCGGCGAGATCGTGCTGCGCAACCGCATCCCGTGGGCGGCCTCGCCCGGCTACTACAAGGCCGCCGAGCAGACGCTGGCCAGCCGGCGCAACCTGTGGTTCCACACGGGCGACCGGGGCTACCTCGACGAGGATGGCCACCTCTACTTCACCGATCGCATCAAGGATTCCATCCGCCGGCGCGGCGAGAACATCTCCGCCTTCGAGGTCGAGGAGGCGGTGCGCACGCACCCGGCCGTGCAGGACGTGGCGGTCTACGCCATGCGCGCCGAGAGCTCGGAAGACGAGGTCGCGATGTCGGTGGTGCTGCGCGCAGGCCACGCCTGCGACGAGGAGACCCTCGTGCGCCACTGCGCCTCCAACCTCTCCTACTTCATGGTGCCGCGCTTCGTGGAGATCGTGACCGACCTCCCCCTGACGCTGAGCATGAAGGTGGAGAAGTACAAGCTGCGCACGCGGGCCGAGGCCGAGCGCGCGCGGCTGTGGGACCGCAACCTGTCATCGTTCCAACCGACCCGCTGAGGCTGCGCGCCATGTCCGGCAACACCCCCACGACCTCGATCTCGCACTCCGATGCGCACCGCATCTTCGTGCGCGGCGCCGACCTCGTCGAAGAGCTGATCGGCCACCTCACCTTCACCGAGATGTTCTACTTCGAGCTCACGGGCAGGCGCCCCACGCGCGGCCAGACGGCGCTGCTCGATGCGGTGATGGTCACGCTGATGGAGCATGGCCTCACGCCCAGCGCGATTGCCACCCGGCTCATCTATCACTCCGCGCCGGAGAACCTGCAAGGGGCCGTTGCCGCAGGCTTGCTCGGAGTGGGCAGCACCTTCATCGGCACGATGGAGGGCTGCGCCGCGCTGCTCGAGGAGATCCGGACGGCCCCCGAGGGCATGCCGGCACGCGCCCGCGCGGTGGCCGAGCGCCACCGCCAGGCGCGTCAGCCCGTGCACGGCTTCGGTCACCCCTTCCACAAGCCCGACGATCCGCGCTCGGTGCGCTTGCTCGCGCTGGCGGCCGAGCATGGGCTGGCCGGCTCGCACGTGCAGGCGCTGCACACGCTGGCGCAGGCGGTGGACGCCGCCTACGGCAGGCACCTCACGATCAACGCCACCGGCGCCAGCGCCGCCCTGCTGGGCGAGATCGGCCTGCCGCAGCCCATCCTGCGCGGCGTGGCCGTGACGAGCCGGGCCGCCGGTCTCGTGGGCCACATCCTGGAGGAGCGCAGCAAGCCTGCCGCGCGCCACATCTGGCACCTGGTGGAGACCGGCATCCCCTACGAAGACGAGCCCGACGCCCCCTGAGCAGGCTGCGCGGCAGGCAGCGCAGCCGCGGGGGCCTGGAACACCGGCAGGTGCAGTCCCGTCTCGAGCGCCCGAAAGGCCACCTGCAGCGCATCACCGATGCGCCAGTCGGCCAGTTCGCGGCCGACGAGGTGGGTGAGCATCAGCGGCCCCTCCTCGAGTTCGACGAAAGCCATGACGGTGCGGGAAGGATCGCGCAGCAGGCCCGTGCAGGCGTGCAGCCGGGCCCGGCCGCTGGCATCCTCCCACCGCACCGGGCCTTGCTGGCACAGGGGGCAGAAGGCGCGCGGATACCAGTGGCAGCGGCCGCACGCGAGGCACCGCGGCAGCATCAGGCGCCCCTGGCGCGCACCGTCCCAGAAGGGCTGGCTGGAGGGGTGTGCCAGCACCGCCTGGCGGTGCATGTCGATCAAGGTGTCCATGGCGTGCTCAGACCCTCTCGAGGATCACGGTGGCATGCGCGTGCCCGTTGCTCACCGAGCCACCAGGGCCGCAGGCGAGCGCCAGCGCACAGTCCTTCACCTGCAGTTCCGGATGCGCCTCGCCCCGGAGCTGGCGCACCGCCTCGATGATCTTGGTGATGCCGCCGCGATTGGTGGGGTGGTTGTTGCACTGGCCACCCCCATCGGTGTTCACAGGCAGCCTGCCCACGCCGGAGATGAGCTGCCCGTCCTGGACGAAGCGCCCGCCCTCGCCCTTGGCGCAAAAGCCCAGGTCCTCGAGCTGCATCAGCACCATCACGGTGAAGTTGTCGTAGATGGACGCGTACTGGATGTCGCGCGGGCCCACGCCGGCCTGCTCGAAGGCCTGCGGGCCCGACACCGAGGCGCCGCTGCTGGTGAGCTCGAAGTAACCGCCGGCCGACCCGTAGAGGGTGTGGCCGCCGCCGATGAGCCGTACGCCGGGGCGCGGCAGCGAGCGCGCGATCTCCGGCCGCGTCACGACGAGCGCGCCGCCGCCGTCGCTGATCACGCAGCAGTCCAGGCGCCGCAGCGGCGGGGCCACCAGCGGCGAGGCCAGCACCTCCTGCACGCTCACGGGCGTGCGGTACATCGCATGCGGGTTGTGGCGTGCGTGCTGCGACATCGCCACCCGCACCCAGGCGAGCTGTTCGGCCGTGGTGCCGAAGCGGTGCATGTGGCGTGCGGCCATCATCGCGTACAGCGTCGTGATGGTCTGGCCGTAGGGCATCTCCCAGGGCGAGTCCGGGCGTTCCGGCTCGCCCGGGCGCGGCGCGGTGCCCGTGCGCATGCCCTCGCTGCGCGGGCGCCCGGCCAGCGTGATGAGCGCCACGTTGCAGCGGCCGCTGGCCAGCGCATCGGCCGCGTGCATCAGGTGCGCCAGCGGTGAGCAGCCGCCGGTGTCGGTGGCATCGATGACGCGCGGCCGGATGTTCAGGTAGTCGATGAACCAGCTGACGTTGCTGCCCGGCACGTCGCGGCCGCCGAAGTAGCCGTCGACGTCGGCAAAGCCGAGCCCGGCATCGGCCAGCGCGCCGGCGGCACAGGCGCGATGCAGCTCGGCCGTGGAGATGTCCGGCGCATGCCGCGTCGGGTGCTCGAAGGCCCCGACGATCCAGGCCGGAGCAGCCTCGCGGCTGCGCATCACCGAGACCACGGGAGCGCCTCAGTTGCGCGCCGAGGCACCCGAGAGCTTGACGATCTCCGTCCAGCGCTCGACCTCGCGCACGTGGAAGCGCCGCATCTCCTCATGCGTCATCTTCTGCATGTGGGCCACGTGATCGATGCCCTGCTGGCGCAGCTTGTCCGCATAGCCCGGGTCGGCGGCGATCTCGCGTGCCACCTTGCCCAGCGCATCGATGATGGCTTGCGGGGTGCCGCGCGGCACGGCCAGCCCGAACCAGGCCGACAGATCGAAGGCCGGGTAGCCGAGCTCGGCGAGCGTGGGCACCTCGGGCAGCGCCACCGTGCGCCGGCCGCTGGTCACGCCCAGCGCACGCATGCGGCCGTCGGCGATGAAGGCCTTGGCCGAGGCCGGCGGGTAGAACATGTAGTCCACGCGCCCGCCGAGCACGTCGTTGAGGACGGCCGGGCCCGAGGTGTAGGGGATGTGCACCGTCTTCATGCCGGCCAGCGAATTCAGGTACTCGGCCGACAGGTGGTTGAGCTGGCCCGCGCCGGTGGTGCCGAAGCTGAGCTTGTCGGGGTTGGCCTTGGCAAAGCTCACGAGGTCGGCCAGCGTCTTGAAGGGCGAGTCGCCCTTGACCACCAGCGTGACCGGCGTCAGGCACAGCACCGTGATCGGCTCGAAATCCTTGATCGGGTCGTAGGTGAGGCCCTGCGCCCGGAAGAGCTCGGGGTTGATCGCCGAAGGTCCGGTGTTGGTGATGAGCACCGAGTAGCCGTCGGCCGCGGAGCGCGCCACGTTGGAGTAGGCGATGGCGCCGCTGGCGCCGCCCTTGTTGTCGATCACCACGGGCTGGCGCACCGCCTTGGACAGCCGCTCGCCGAACTCGCGCGCCACGATGTCGGCGAAGGCGCCCGCCGGAGCCGGCACGACCAGACGGATCGGGCGGTCCGGGTACTGGGCCCAAGCGGTGGGGCTCAGGGCGGCGAGCGCCAGGCCGGCGAGCCAGGCTCTGCGGATCATGGGGATCTTGAACATGGAAACGTCTCCTCGCGGGGGTGGGGGGATGCGATCAGTTGACACTTCGAGTCGTGTCGGTCCAGTAACGGGAACGCAGCGCCTTCTTGTCGACCTTGCCCAGCCCCGTCTGCGGCAGCTCGGCCACGAAGTCGACCGACTTGGGCGCCATCACGGGGCCCTTGCGCGCCCGCACGAGCTCCACGAGCGTGCGCGCCTGCACCTGCTCACCCGCCCGGCATACGACGATCGCCTTCACGGCCTCTCCCCACAGCGGGTCGGGCACTCCGATGACGGCCACGGCCGCCACCGCAGGGTGCTGGGCGATCACGTCTTCCACCTCCTTGGGATAGACGTTGAAGCCGCCGCTGACGATCATGTCCTTGGCACGGTCGACGATGTAGTAGTAGCCGCGCGGGTCCTGGTAGGCGAGGTCGCCCGAGCGCAGCCACCCGTCGACGAAGGAGCGCTGCGTGAGCTCGGGGTCCTTCCAGTAGCCCGACATCAGAAGCGGCCCGCGCACGCAGATCTCGCCCACTTCTCCGGGCGCCACCACCCGGCCTTGAGGATCGAGCAGCTGGACGGCGATGCCCGGGTAGGGCTTGCCGGCCGAGGCCAGGAGGGTGTCGTCCTGGTGATCGGCTTCATTGAGGTTCAGGATCGTGCTGGGCGCCTCGGTGAGGCCGTAGTGCTGGGTGAGGATCGGTCCGAAGCGCTCGCGCGCCTCGCGCAGCCGCGCCGGCGAAGCCGGGGCCGCGCCGTACATGATCATCCGCAGCCGGCCCGCGATCTCGCCCACGCGGGGGTGGTCGAGCAGGCGGTACAGCATGGTGGGCACGACGTAGATCGCGTCGGCCTCGCCGCGCAGCACCTGCTCGATCAGGCGGGCCGGGTCGAAGCCGTCTTGCATGACGATCGTGCCGCCGTGCCACAGCACCGGCACGATCATCGCGCCCGCCGCGTGTGACAGCGGCGTGGAGCACAGCAGCCGCATGCCCGACCAGTCGTGACCGGCCATGCGCAGCATCGCGTTGAGGGCCAGCGAGCCGCTGCTGCCCATCACGCCCTTCGGGCGCCCGGTGGTGCCGCCGGTGTAGATGAGGCGCACGATGTCGTCGGCGGCCGCGCGGTTGACGAGCTGCGGCGCAGCCTCCTCGTCGAGCCCTTCCCACAGGTGGGCCGGCCCCGGCTCGGCGTCATGGCAGGCGATGGCCAGCTCGCGACCGCAAGCAGCCACGGCCTGGCTCGCACGTGCCAGGTGCAGCCGGTCGGTGATGAGCACCCGGGCCTCGGAGTGGTCGAGGATGTAGGCGAGGTCCTCCACGCTGGTCGTGGGCGACAGCGCCACCGAGCGATAGCCGCCGAGGTAGCAGGCCCCCATCACCGAGAAGATCTCCGAGCGGTTGGCGCACAGCTGGGCCACCGACTCGCCCGCGGCGATGCCCTGGGCAGCCAGCCAGCGTTGCGTGTGCGCGATCTCCTGCGCCACGCGCCGGTAGCTGCAGGGGCGCCCGTCAGGGTTCAGGAACGCGGTGCGCCCCGGGTAGCGGCCCAGCGCCGTGACGATGAGCTCGCCCATCGTGGAGTCGAACCCGCGGTTCATGGTGCCCCCCCGTGAACGCACGGCAGGCCCTCCAGGCTGCGCAGCACGCCTTGCACCTGCGCGGACAAGGGCGCGCGCAGCGCCGTCTCGTCGAGTGCACGCACCTGCTCGGCCAGCAACCGCTCGAGCACCCGGCTCAGCCGGTAGCGCGCGCGGCTGGCGAGCAGGGCCTCGCACTGGCCGTGTGAGTGCAGCCAGCGGCCGTGCTCGTCGATGGCCTCGGACAGGGCGGCGATCGAGCCGGGCTCCTGGGACGAAGTGAGCAGCACCGGGGGCTTCCACGCCCCCGGCGCGTGGCGCGCGAAGGCCGCGATGCGCTGGATGTCGGCGGCCATGCGCGGCGCACCCGGCAGGTCGGCCTTGTTGACCACGTACAGGTCGGCCAGTTCCATGATGCCGGCCTTCATCGCCTGCACCACATCGCCGCTGTCGGGCAGCAGCACCAGCACCAGGGTGTCCACCTGCGCGCGCGCGGCGTACTCGGCCTGGCCCACGCCCACGGTCTCGAGCAGCACCTCGTCGAAGCCGTGGGCGTCCATGAGCTCGAGCATCTCGGGCAGGTTGTCCGACAGACCGTCGCTGCTCGTGCGCGAACCGATGGAGCGAATGTAGAGCTCCGCGCTGCCAGGCAGGTCATCCATGCGGATGCGGTCACCCAGGATCGCGCCGCCCGTGTGCGGGCTGCTCGGGTCGACCGCGAGCACGCCCATGCGCAGCCCGCCGGCGCGCGCGCGGTGCAGGGCCAGGCGGCCGGCCAGCGTGCTCTTGCCCGCCCCAGGCGCACCCGTCAGGCCGATGCGGCGCGCGGGTGCAGCGGCGCGGGCCGATGCGGGCCGGGCCAGCAGCGCCTGCGCCGAGGCATTGGCCAGCAGCGTCAGCTCACGCCCGAGGGCGCGCCTGTCCAGGGGCGGGCGGCTCACGGCCACGCGCCTCCCAGCACCTCGCTGCGGTGCTCGTCGAGCAACGGGGGCAGGCCATAGCTCGGCGTGTAACCCTCGAAGCGGACCGCGCTGCCCACGGCGCGCAGCCCCGGCGCCTGCGGCTGCGCGCCCAGGTCGACCACCAGGCCGCGTGCCTGCGTGAGCGGGCTGTCCAACGCCTGATCGAGCGTGCCCACCTCGGCCACCACCAGGCCCAAGGGCGCCAGCCGCTGCACCCACTGCGCGGCGCTGGCCTGCATCAGCACCTCGCCGATGGCGGCCAGCACGGGCTCGCGGTGCGCCCGGCGCGCCGCCATCGTCGCAAAGAGCGGGTCTTGCTGCCACTCGGGCCGCCCCCCCTCGCCACAGAAGGCCTGCCAGAACTTGTCGTGCGTGATGAAGAGCGTGAGCC
Organism: uncultured beta proteobacterium; assembly: GCA_903834645.1. Classification (GTDB taxonomy): domain Bacteria; phylum Pseudomonadota; class Gammaproteobacteria; order Burkholderiales; family Burkholderiaceae_C; genus Rubrivivax. The sequence continues at coordinate 4,043 of CAILKA010000578.1, read as the reverse complement.
AGCCCTGTGCGGTGGGAAAGATCTGCGCGGGCACCATGTACGGATGCGAGGAGCGGGCGAGCCGGCGCACCACCTCGCCCGCGTTGAGCGCGGCACCCGCCAGGTAGTTCAGCTGCGACAGCATCACGTCGTACATGGCGACATCGACCTGCCCTCCCCGGCCTTCGACGAGCTTGGCCAAGAGCCCCATGGCTGCAGCCAGGCCGGCCGAGTTGTCCACCGCCGAGTACCCGGCCTTGGCCGGGGGCGCATCGGGCTCACCGGTCAGCTCCATCACGCCCGTGAGCGCCTGGATCACGTAGTCGTAGGCGGGGTTCTCCGCGTAGGGCCCCTCCAGGCCGTAGCCGGTGAGGGCCACGCACACGAGGCGTTCGTTGCAGCCGCGCAGGGCCTCGTAGGTGAGCCCGAGCTTCCTGATTGCCGAAGGGCGCAGGTTCGTCACGAGCGCGTGCGCATGGGAGGCCAGGCGCTCGAGCTCGGCGCGCCCCTGCGGGCTGGCCAGATCCAGCACCACGCTGCGCTTGCTGCGGTTCAGGCTCGCGAAGTAGGCGTTGTGCGGGCCGATCTGGTGCGGGCTGACGCGGCGCGCGATGTCGCCCTCGGGCGGCTCGATCTTGATGACGTCTGCGCCCATGTCGGCCAGCAGCAGTCCGCAATAGGGGCCGGCCAGCATGTGGCTGACCTCCAGCACCCGCACACCGGCAAGCGGCCCGCTCATCGAGCTGCGCTCATCGGGGGGAGGCGTCGAGCGCCGCCGCCAGCCGCGCCACGACCTGCTCCAGCGGCATGTCGGCGGTGAAGATGGCCGACACCCCCTGCTCGAGGAGTCCGGCATGGTCCTCGGTGGGGATCGTGCCACCCAGGAACACCTTCACGTCGCCCGCGTGGCGGGCTCGCAGCTCGGCGTAGACGTCCGCCACGAGCTCCTTGTGGCTGCCCGACAGGATGCTCAGCCCCACGGCGTCCACCCCCTCGTCCACCGCCACCTGCGCGATCTGCCCCGGGCTGCGGCGCAGCCCGGTGTAGATCACCTCGGCCCCCGCATCGCGCAGCGTGAGGGCCACGATCTTGGCGCCGATGTCGTGCCCGTCCAGTCCGGGCTTGCCGATCAGGATACGCCGACCCGACAAGGGCAACGGTGCGGGCGGGGCATTTGAATCGCTCATAGGTTCACCGGCTCCTGGAACTCGCCCCACTGCTCCTTCAGGCAGGCCACCATCTCGCCCACGGTCGCGTAGGCGTGGCAGCAGTCCACCAGGTAGGGCATCAGGTTCTCGCGATCGTGGGTGGCGGCGCGCGACAGGCTCGCGAGCGTGGCCTGCACGGCGTGCGCGTCGCGCGTGTCGAGCACGCGCTGGTACTTGTCGAGGGCGCGCCGGGCCACGCCGGGATCGAGCTTGAAGACGTCGCCCACGCCCATCACTTCGTCGACCTTGCGGAAGTGGTTCACGCCGACCACCACCTGCTGCCCACTGTCGGTGGCGCGCTTGCGCTCCAGGCCGCGCTCGGCCAGCCGCCGCTGCAGCCAGCCGTCCTCGATGGCCCGGATCACGCCTCCGTAGGCATCGATCTCGGCCATCACCTGCACGATCATCTCCTCCATGCGGTCGGTGTGCTGCTCCACGAAGTAGCTGCCGCCCAGCGGATCGACCGTGCGTGCGATGCCCGACTCATAGGCGATGAGCTGCTGCGTGCGCAGCGCCAGCTCGGCCGAGAATTCGGTGGGTATCTGGAAGGCCTCGTCCAGGGCGCACGTGAAGATCGACTGCGCGCCGCCCAGCACGGCGGCCATCGTCTCCACCGCCACGCGCACCACGTTGTTGTAGGGCTGGGGCGCCACGAGCGACGAGCCTCCGCACACCACGCCGAAGCGGAAGTGCTGGGCCTTCGGATCCTGTGCGCCGTAGCGCTCCTTCATCAGCCGCGCCCACAGCCGCCGGCCGGCGCGAAACTTGGCGATCTCGTCGAAGAAGTCCATGTGGACATAGAAGAAGAAGGACAGCCGCTTGGCAAACTTCTCCACGTCCCCACCGCGCGCGCGCAGTTCGTCCACGTAAGCCAGCCCATTGGCCAGCGTGTAGGCCATCTCCTCGGCGGCGGTGGCGCCCGCATCGCGCACGTGGGCGCCGGCGATGCTGATGGGGTTGAAGCGCGGCGTCACGTCGTTGGCGTACAGGATCGAGTCGGCGATCAGCCGCATCGACGGGCGCACCGGGAAGATCCACGTGCCCCGCGCCACGTACTCCTTGAGGATGTCGTTCTGGATCGTGCCCGTGAGCTTGCTGCGCGGCACGCCCTGCTTGTCGGCCACGGCCAGGTACATCGCATAGACGATGGCTGCCGTGCCGTTGATCGTGAAGGAGGTGGAGATGGAGGCCAGGTCGATGCCCTGGAACAGGATCTCCGCCTCGCTCAGGTTGGACAGCGACACGCCCACCTTGCCGATCTCGGGGCGGGCCATCGGGTGGTTCGGGTCGAGCCCGCACTGCGTGGGCAGGTCCAGGGCCACGGACAGGCCGGTCTGCCCCTGCTCGAGCAGGAACTTGTAGCGGGCGTTGGACTCCTCGGCCGTGCCGAAGCCCGAGTACTGCCGGATCGTCCACAGGCGACCCTGGTAGCCGTCGGGAAAGATGCCGCGCGTGAAGGGGTACTCGCCCGGCCGGCCGACGCGCGCCGGATCGACGGCATCGGCGTGAACGCCCGCAGGCACGGGGATGCCGCTGCGGCTGACCGTGCCGAGCGCGGGCTCGGGGCTCGGGGCCGGGCTGGGGGTGGGACGGGGATGGGTCATCACGTGCCCTTGGAAAGAAGCTTGTCGGCGGCGGCCCAGTGGTCGTCGTGCAGCCAGGTGCGCACGAAGTGCTCGCGCTCCACCTGCCGGTGTGCAGTCCAGCTCGCACCCCCTCGCGCGGCCATGGCCTGCGCCTTGATGCCGCGCAGCACCTGCGGTGCGCAGGCCGCAATCGGCCGGACGAAGGCGCGCAGGTCCTCGCCGTCGGGGCCGTCGCGGATCACCGAATCCGCCAGGCCCCAGGCCAGCGCCTGCTCGGCGTCCACGAGCTCGGCCCGGCTCATCATGCGAAGCGCGCGCGCCGGGCCGATGAGCCCGTACAGATCGGGCCCGCCGCCCCAGGCCGAGGTGATCGCCAGCCGGGCCTGGATGTAGCCGATGCGCGCGTGCGAGGCCTGCAGCCGCAGGTCGCAGGCCAGTGCGAGCTCGGCACCACCGCCGATCGCATCGCCGTTCAGGTAGGCCAGCACCGGCACCGGGCAGCGCCGCACGGCGTCGAGTGCGCCGCCGGCCTCGTCCATCATCGCGTGCACACCGGCCTCGTCGCGCACGCTGGCCAGGTCGCGCAGGTCGCCGCCGGCGGCGAAGTAGCGCTCGCCGGCCCCCGTGATCACGAGGTAGCGCAGCGCGGGCTGTGCCCCGAGGCTGCGTACCGCCGCGGCCAGCTCCGCCAGCACCGTGCGCGCCAGCGCGTTGTGCTTGGCCGCGCGGTCGATCGTGATCCAGCACCCACCGTCCGGGCGCTGCTCGATGCGCAGCTGCGTGGCCGGGGCTCGGGTGCTCGAGGAATCTGCGGGATCGGGAGCCGTCATGGGGCCGATGCTAGGCGGTAGAACGTTCCCATGGAAGAATCTGCGTTCACCATGCCGAACGAAATACCTCTCGCTATCCCGAATGTTCCGCCTGATCCATCAAGTGTTCAGCCAGCTGAACGGGCGGATGGCGCCGAGGACGCGGCCCCGCCTGCCGCCTCCCGTCGCGCCGCAGGCGAAGGCGTGGCCACGGTGGAGCGCGTGCTCGCCGTCTTCGAGGTGTTCCACCGCGTGCAGCGGCCGCTGTCGCTGACCGAGCTGGCGCGGCTGGCCGACATGCCCAAGAGCAGCTGCCACGCCATCGTCAAGACACTGGCAGCGCGCGGCCATCTCTACCAGCTGCAGCGCCCGAGGGCGATCTATCCCACGCGCCGGCTCTACGACCTCACGCGCGAGATCCACGCCAACGATCCGCTCGTCGAGCGCGTCGTCCCGCTGCT
>CAILKA010000577.1 GCA_903834645.1 uncultured beta proteobacterium | reverse complement strand
GGGTGCACCAGGGCCTCGTGGTAGCGGTACTCGTCGCGGCTGTCGAACTGCAGGTTGCCGTTGAGGAACAGACGCACCTGCCCGGCACTGCCGGCGTGACCCGCGGCCCCTGCGGTCACGACGATGCGCTGGTAGGGGCTGCTGGCGGCATGCACGATGCGCTCGCCATAGAAGCGGTCCTCGGCCCAGGTCGTCAGGCGGTCTGCCCCCAGCCCCACCGTGATGAGCAGGCCGATCACGCCCGCGCAGGCCAGGACATGGGCGCGCACATGGCGCAGCTCGCCGCGAAAGAGCCACAGCGCCCAGGCGGCCACGGCCGCGTTGAGCAGCCCGAAAACGACACCGGTGCGGATCGCACCGAGCTGCGGCAGCAGCACGAGCGGGAAGGCCACCGCCACGGCAAGCGCCCCGAGGTAGTCGAAGGTGAGCACCTGCGAGACGAGCTCCGACAGGCGCCAGCGGTCACGAAAGCGCGCCTTGAGGATGCGCATGACGAGCGGAATCTCCAGGCCCACGAAGGTGCCCACGAGCAGCACGAGCCCGTAGAGCAGCACCCGGAAGGGACCGCTGGCGCCCGGGACCGTGTGCAGCAGGTTGTGCGCAATGAACAGCACCGCCGGCAACGTTCCGCCCACCAGGCCGACGAGGAGCTCCACGCGCAGGAAGGTGGCCACGAGCTGGCGCTCGACGAAGCGGCTCAGGAACGAGCCGATGCCCATGGCGAAGAGGTAGGCGCCGATGATGGTGCTGAACTGCAGCACCGAGTCACCCAGCAGCCAGCTCGCCAGTGCGCCGGCCACGAGCTCGTAGAGCAGCCCGCAGGCGGCAATGAAGAAAACGGAGGCGAGCAGCGCGAGCTCGCCCGGGCGCGGGCCGGTGGCGCCGCCGCCCGGGCCGGTGGCGTCGCCTGGCGGGTGGTCGCTCACCGGCTCAGCCGTGCACCGCCGCCGCCACGATCAGGCCGATGGCGATGCACATCGCCCCCACCACGATGGCCAGCGCCGTGTTGCGCTTCTCGACGATCTCGGCCCACAGGTCGTAGGGCGTGAGCTTGTCGATGATGACGAAGCAGATCCAGAAGATCGCCACGCCGATCAGCGCGAAGATCATGGACCCGAAGAACACGCCCGGCTTGAGCCACTCGATACCCATCATCGACCTCTCCTTGATTGGCCTGCACACACCGTCCGGACCGGGGCCCGCACTCGGGCCTGCCGGTTTCTCACTTGTGCCCGCCCCCGCCGCCGCTCCAGCCCCCGTAGGAGCCGCCGGAGCTGGAGTGGGCATAGCGGCCGCGCTCGCGGCACTGCTGGTACTCGAGGCTCGCCGCGCCGAAGGTCTGGCGCACACCATCGCACTCGTCGCGCGAGGAGTCCAGCAGCCACAGCACGACGAAGACCACGACCACGAAGCCCACGGCCACGCGCACGAGCAGCGACGAGCCGCCCGTGTCGGCCTTGAAGGGTGAGACCTCGCGCGCCAGGGCCGCGCGCTGTGCCTCGGGCAGCGCGAAGGCCTGGGCGAGGGCGTCGGCCTGCAGCGTGCCGCCCTCCGACCACGTGACCTCCTGGCCGGACTGCTCGCGGTTCAGTCGCCGGCTGCCCGTGGCGTAGTCGATGTGATGGGTGCGCTCGCCGCGCTCCAGGCGCCAGTAGAACTCGCCCAGCACCCAGGTGACGCGCGAGACATAGCTGTCGCTGCGCTCGTAGGTGCGGCCCTTCCACTGGGCCTGCTCGCCACGCACCTTGGGCGCTCCGGCCAGCGGCACGGCCCAGCTCCAGCCGTCCTCGGCGTCCACGAGGAAGGCAAAGCCCACCTCGCGTGCGTACAGGAGGTACTCGCGCCAGAAATAGACATCCTCCTCGGGGTCCTGGGGCTGCGTGCAGCGTTCCACGTAGCCCACGACCTGCCAGTCGCGCGGGCCCTCGCCCAGGTCCAGTCGCCCCGTGGCGCCCAGCGGGATGCGCGGAGCGCCACCCTCCGCGGCGCCGTTTTGCTGCTCGAAGTGCGCGAGATCGCCGCCCACGCCCTGCGACACATCCACGACCGCGTGGCACTGGCCGCAGACGATCGAGCGCGTGCTGTCGAGCCGGATCTCCAGGCTGTTGCCGCATGACGGGCAGGCCAGCGCGCGGCCGCCGAGAGTCTTCTCGCTGTCCTCGCGCAAACCGCTCAGGGCCAGCTCGGCCAGCACGGCCGCGCGGCCGATCGACCAGCTCACCGAGCCCTCGGGCCCGAACTCGAGCGAGCCCACCTCCTCACTCGGGCTGCGCAGCTCGATGACCTGCACCGGCTCGCCCAGCCGCGGCACCGACGGCAGCTCGCCCTGCGCCGCCTCCAGCCGGGCGGCCACCACCGAGGCCACGCGCCAGTCGCGCCCGTCGAGCGCAAGCGCCGCACCGGGCACGAAGAGCTCGCGCGCGGGCAGCGCCGGCACACCGGGCTGGGCGAAGGCCATGACGTAGCGGCCGTTGTCCTCCGCCAGCCAGCCGCTGCGCCCGTTGTCGAAGAGCGCGTGCCACTCGCTCCAGCGCCCTTGCGCATAGCCCAGCTGCAGCCGCCCCACGATCGTGAAGGGCAGGCCCTGCCAGCGGCCGCTGGCCCCGACCTGCAGCGGGGAGTGGTCATCGAAGAGCTCGGCGGAGACTCCGATGCGGCGCAGCGCATCGCCCTCGCGCGCCAGCGTGCTGCGGCAAAAGCCGCACACCGCCACCGGCGAGGCGGCCGAGGCGAACTCCACCGGCGCGCCGCAATTGGGGCAGGCAGCGCGCCAGCGGCGCTGAGGCGAAGCGGGAGTGTTCAAGCGCTCAGGGGCCCGGGCAGGCTCACCATGGGTGCGCGACGCCCCGCTCTCAGACGAGCTTGGCCAGCAGTTCAGCCTTCTTGGCCGCGAACTCCTCGTCGGTGAGGATGCCCTTGGCCTTCAGATCGCCCAGTTTCTCGAGCATGGCCATGATCTCGTCGGCCTTCATGGGCGCGGCCGCCGGGGCCGTGGCAGCCTGGGCGGCCGCGGCACCCCCCATGGCGCCTCCTTGCAGCCCTTGGGCGAGGTTCTGCGCCAGCACCTGGCCCAGCGCCACGCCAGCCCCCAGGCCCATGGCATCGCCTGCGATGCCGCTGCCCGAGCCTGCGCCCTCGGCCATCTTGGGGATGGCCTGCGCGGTCTGGTATTGCATGAAGCGACCCATGTCGGAGCCGACCATGCCCATGCCGATGCGCTGGTCCAGGATCTTCTGCAGCTCCTCGGGCAGCGATACGCTTTGCACCGTCACGGCCTCCAGGGCCAGGCCGATCTTCGTGAACTCGGGGGCCACCGCCTCGCGCAGCTGGCGAGCGAACTCGACCTGGTTGGCGGCGAGGTCCAGGAAGGGGATGCCCGCCGAGGCCACGGCATCGCTGATGTGCTGCAGCAGGTAGGCGCGCAACTGGCCGTCGAGTTCAGCCGCGGTGTAGCGGTCACGGGTGCCCGACACCTCGGTGTGGAACAGCTTGGGGTCGGTCACCCGAAAGCCGTAGTTGCCGAACGCGCGCAGGCGCACGGCGCCGAAATCCTTGTCGCGGATGGACACGGGCTGCGTCGTGCCCCAGCGCTGGTCGAGCTGCTGGCGCGTGCTGAAGAAGTAGACGTCGCTCTTGAAGGGGCTCTGGAAGAGCTTGTCCCAGTTCTTCAGGTAGGTGAGCACCGGCAGCGTCTGCGTCGTGAGCTTGTGAAGGCCCGGGCCGAAGACGTCGGCCACCTTGCCCTCGTTGACGAAGACAGCCATCTGCGACTCGCGCACGGTGAGCGCGGCGCCGTACTGGATTTCGCGGTCGGCGATCGGGTAGCGCCAGGCGAGCACACCGTCGCCATCCTCGACCCACTCGATGACGTCGATGAACTGCTTCTTGATGAAGTCCATGAGTGCCATGTGCCGCCTCCAGGAGGATTGCCAAAGGCCGCGGGAGT
>CAILKA010000576.1 GCA_903834645.1 uncultured beta proteobacterium | reverse complement strand
TCCACGTGCAGAGCGTCGAGCCCCACGAAGAGCCCGAAGGCAGCCACGGCGTTGACGGTGCCCGCGTACTCCTCGCCGAGGTGGTCTCGCATGTAGCGGCACTTGAGCCACGCTTCCACATCGCGCGAAGCCTCGTCGGCGCGGCGCTCGCAGCCACTTGTGTGCGCGCCTGCCGCCTCCCAGACGGCCAGGCTCTCGAGGGATCCACCCTGCCGGGAGAGCGCCGGCCGCTTACGGGTGGCACCGCCGCGCAGGGACTGCGGCGCGTCTGCCTCAGGCAGCACCAGCGAGTAGGACTTGCCCGCCAGGATCGCCTTGATCACGCGGTGCACGAGCAGGTCCGGATAGCGACGGATCGGGCTGGTGAAGTGGGCATAGGCAGGGTAGGCCAGCCCGAAGTGGCCGATGTTGACCGGCGTGTAGATGGCCTGCTGCATGGAACGCAGCAGCATCTGGTGGATCTGCGCCACGTCGGGACGCTCCTGGGTGGCGGCAGCGATCGCCTGGAACTCACGCGGAGCCGGCTCCTCACCCAGCTGCAGCCCCAGGCCCAGGGCACGCAGGTAGTCCTGCAGCGCCACGCGCTTCTCGGGAGTGGGGCCCTCGTGAACGCGGTACAGCGCCGGGTGCTGGGCCTGGCTGATGAAGTCTGCCGCACACTCGTTGGCTGCCAGCATGGCCTCCTCGATCAGGCGGTGCGCATCGGTACGCACGCGCGGCACGATGCGCTCGATGCGGCCGAACTCGTCGCACACGATCTGGGTCTCGGTGGTCTCGAAGTCCACGGCGCCGCGCTTCTCGCGTCGCTTGAGCAGCGCCCTGTAGACCTCGTGCAGATGGACGAGTTGCTCGACGAGCTCGCCGCGCTGCTGGGCCTGCGGGCCGCGTGTGTTGGCAAGGATCGCAGCGACCTCGGTGTAGGTCAGCCGCGCATGCGAGCGCATCACCGCCTGGAAGAACTGGTAGGCGCGCACCTCGCCCGACTCGTCGATGAGCATGTCGCACGCCAGGCACAGGCGGTCGACCTCCGGATTCAGCGAACACAAGCCGTTGGAGAGCTTCTCCGGCAGCATCGGGATGACGCGTCGCGGGAAGTAGACGGACGTGGCGCGTGCGTAGGCATCCCCATCCAGCGGCTCGTTCGGCCGCACGTAGTGGCTGACGTCGGCAATCGCCACCACGAGGCGCCAGCCGCGCTCGGCGCTCTTGCCGCGACCCTGGGCGTGCGGCTCGCAATAGACGGCATCGTCGAAGTCGCGCGCGTCTTCGCCATCGATGGTCACGAGCGGCACATCGCGCAAGTCGACTCGGCCGCGCCGGTCGGCTGCGCGCACGGCGTCCGGCAGCTCTCGCGCCTGGGCGAGCGTCGCCTCTGAGAAGGCATGCGGCACGCCGAACTTGCGCACCGCGATGTCGATCTCGATGCCGGGATCATCCACCTCACCGAGCACCTCCACGACCCGCCCCAGGGGCTGAGAGTGCAGCGAAGGTGCTTCCGTGAGTTCCACGACGACCACCTGGCCCGCCTCTGCGCTGCCGGTCCCTCCGCGCGGCACCAGGATGTCCTGGCCGTAACGCCGATCCTCGGGCGCGACGATCCAGGCGCCGCCCTCAAGCAGCAGCCGGCCGATGATCGGGCGGCGCGGGCGCTCCACGATGTCGAGCACGCGGCCCTCTGGCCGGCCCTTGCGATCGTGTCGCACCACACGCACGCGCACCCGGTCACCATGCAGCACGCTGCGCATTTCGGCTGGAGCAAGGTAGACCGGGGCTTCATCGTCGTCTCGGCGCACAAAGCCGTGACCGTCGCGATGGCCCTCGACGCGTCCGGTGAACTCGCCCATCAGGGTCGGGGTGGCGGGAGTGGCAATTGGAGAGGCAGGCACAGGGTGGATGCGATCGTTGGGTTTTTGGTGCTAAACTCCTGGGTTCCTGAAAGCCCAGGTGGCGGAATTGGTAGACGCACTAGTTTCAGGTACTAGCGGGTAACTCCGTGGAGGTTCGAGTCCTCTCCTGGGCACCAAGGCTCCTCCAGAGGGGCAACTGATCGGGCAGGAACCCGTCAGGACAGCAAGGGTCGGCAGCGCCGGCCCTTTTTGTTTGCACACGCGCCCCATCGATG
>CAILKA010000575.1 GCA_903834645.1 uncultured beta proteobacterium | reverse complement strand
GCGGCTACCTGGATCCGGACAACAAGCTGCGCGCCTCCGTGCTGGCCGACCCGATCTTCGAGCGCCGGAACACGAAGGACAACACCCCCGCCGTGGTGCACGTGAGCCTGGTGCCGGGGACCACCGTGGACGTGACGGTGGCCGCCAAGGGCGGGGGCAGCGAGAACAAGAGCAAGTTCGTGATGATGAACCCCAGCGACAACCTCGTCGACTGGGTGCTCAAGACGGTGCCCACGATGGGCGCGGGCTGGTGCCCGCCAGGCATGCTCGGCATCGGCGTGGGCGGCACGGCCGAGAAGGCGATGCTGCTGGCCAAGGAAGTGCTGATGGAGCCCATCGACATGTACGAGCTGCTCGCGCGCGGGCCCTCGAACAAGCTCGAGGAGCTGCGCATCGAGCTCTACGAGAAGGTCAACGCGCTCGGGATCGGCGCGCAGGGCCTGGGCGGGCTCACCACCGTGCTCGACGTGAAAATTGCCACCTGGCCCACGCACGCGGCGAGCAAGCCGGTGGCGATGATTCCCAACTGTGCCGCCACGCGCCACGCGCACGTGGTGCTCGACGGCTCGGGCCCGGCCTACCTGGAGCCGCCGAGCCTGGACCTGTGGCCCGCCGTGCACTGGGCCCCCGACTACGAGCGCAGCACCCGCGTGGACCTCAACGCCCTCACGCCGGAACAGGTGGCCTCGTGGAAGCCCGGGCAGACGCTCCTGCTGTCCGGCAAGATGCTCACCGGGCGCGACGCTGCGCACAAGCGCATCCAGGACATGCTCGCCCGCGGCGAACCGCTGCCGGTGGACTTCACGAACCGCGTCATCTACTACGTGGGCCCCGTGGACCCGGTGCGCGACGAGGTGGTGGGCCCGGCCGGGCCGACCACCGCCACGCGCATGGACAAGTTCACCGAGATGATGCTGGCCCGCACCGGGCTGATTGCCATGATCGGCAAGGCCGAGCGCGGCCCGGTGGCCATCGAGGCCATCCGCCAGCACCGCAGCGCCTACCTCATGGCCGTGGGAGGCGCCGCCTACCTCGTGGCCAAGGCCATCCAGGGCGCGAAGGTGGTGGGCTTTGCCGACCTCGGCATGGAAGCCATCTACGAGTTCGACGTGCGCGACATGCCGGTGACGGTGGCGGTGGACGCCTCGGGCACGAGCGTGCACCAGACCGGCCCGAAGGAGTGGCAGGCGCGCATCGGCAAGATACCGGTGGCCGTGGCCTGAACCGGAAGACCGCGCCAGGCGCGGCCCGGCGTCAGCGGCCCGGCGTCAGCGGCCCGTGCGGCTGCGGCGCCTCAACCCTGGCGCACCACGCGCTGCGGGTAGGGAATCTCGATGCCGCGTGCGCCCAGCGTGCGCAGGATGGCCAGGTTGACCTCGCTGCGCACGTTGCCCTGGCCGTTCTCGGGGTCGGCGATCCAGAACGGAATCGTCAGCTCGAGTCCATCGGCTGCGAAGGCCGATAGCTGGACCGTGGGGCCGGGCTCCGGCACCACGCGCGGCACCGCCCGCACGGCCTGCACGAGCTCGGGCATCAGAGCCTCGAGGTCGGTGCCGTAGGCCACCGTCACGGTGGTCTGCAGCATCAGGCGCGGATCGGCCAGCGAGGCGTTTTCCACGCGCTGCGTGATCAGCATCTCGTTGGGCACGATCGACTCACGACCGTTGAGCGCGCGGATGACGGTGTAGCGGGTGTGGATGTCGGTGATGCGCCCCTCGAAGCCTTCGAGCCGGACCAGGTCGCCGATGCGCAGGCTGCGCTCGGCCAGGATCACGAAACCGCTCACGTAGTTGGCCGCGAGCTTCTGCAGGCCAAAGCCGATGCCCACGCCGATGGCGCCTCCGAGCACGCCCAGGGCACCGAGCGGGATGCCCGCGGCTGACAGCGCGAGCAGCACGCCCACGAAGAGCAGCAGCGCGCGTGTCGCGTTGGCTGCGATCTTGCGCAGCGAGAGCGCCTCGCCGCCGGGCTGCGCGCCGGCCAGCAGGCGCTGCTCGATGGCGGTAGACACCCACAGCGCGAGCACGAGCACGGTGGCCGCGCTCACGCCGCCGTTGATGATCGCCAGCAGCGACACCGGCGTGCCTCCCAGCGTCCAGGTGATCTCGTCGAGCGCCTCGGCCAGCCGGGGCAGCACGCCCGTGACCCACAGCACCAGGCCCACCCACACCACCCACGACAGCGAGCGCTCCACGACCCTCACTGCGCGCGAAGCGGGCAGCGCCGCGCGCAGCACGCCTGCGCCGATGCGGATCACGAGCAGGCTCAGCAGCAGCGGCACCGCCAGCCGCAGCAGCCCCACCGGCATGAAGGGCGCCAGCGCCCAGCGTGCGGTGAGCACGAGCAGCAGCAGCAAGGCAGGAAAGAGCGCGCCGTCGACGACGCCGCGGCCAAAGAGCAGGCTCGGGCGTGCACCCTCCCCTCGCAGGCGCCTGAGTGCCAGCCAGGCCACGAGCGCGCAGGCGACGATCACGCCCATCTGCAGCGCCGTGCCTGTCCAGGTGAGAGCCTGGGCCAGCTCGGCCAGGTGCTCGCCGATGGCTTGCAGGTCGAAGTTGCGCGGTGTGTTCATGGGTGCGGGGCTGCCCGGGCGGGCGGTTAGTTCATCGCGGGCGGCTCAGGCCGCCAGGCCGGCGAGCTCGCGCACGTGCGCGGCCACGCTGCGGGCCAGCGCCCCAAGCTGGTAGCCGCCTTCGAGGCAGGAAACGATGCGACCCTGCGCATGGCGGTCGGCCAGCTCGACGAGGCGACGCGTGATCCAGGCGTAGTCCGCCTCCACCAGCCCCATCTGGCCGAGCTCATCCTCGCGGTGGGCATCGAAACCGGCCGACACGAAGTACATCTGGGGCTGATGCGCCTCCAGAGCCGGCACCCACTCGCGCTCGATGGCCTCGCGCACCGCGGCGCCGCGCGTGTACGGGGCCAGCGGCACGTTGACCAGGTTGGAGCCGGTCGGCTCGGTGCCGCTGTAGGGGTACAGCGGATGCTGGAAGAAGCTGCACATGAGGATGCGCGCATCGCCTGCGACGATGTCTTCGGTACCGTTGCCGTGGTGCACGTCGAAGTCGATCACGGCCACACGCTCCAGGCCGTGCACGTCCAGCGCGTGGCGCGCCGCCACCGCGACGTTGTTGTAGAAGCAAAAGCCCATGGCCGCCTCGCGCGTGGCGTGGTGCCCGGGAGGGCGCACGGCGCAGAAGGCGTTGCGCACCTCGCCAGCGAGCACGGCGTCGGTGGCGGCCAGGGCGGCGCCAGCGGCTCGCAGCGCGGCCTCCTGCGTGTGCGGCGAGACGGTGGTGTCGGGATCCACCGGCTGCGTGCGGCCGGCCTCGGCGCAGCGCCCCATCAGCTCGTGCATCTCGGCCACATAGCGTGCGCTGTGGGCGCGCGCGAGCTGCTCGGGCTGCGCCAGGGGCGACTCCCGGTGCTCGAGCACCGCGTCGAGCCCGGTGGCGCGCAGGTGGTCGAGGATGGCATCCAGCCGCGCCGGGCACTCGGGATGCCCGCGGCCCATGTCATGCAATCGGCACGCGTGGGGGCTGTACAGGGCGGTATTCATCGCAGGAGGGCGAGCACATTTGGGGCAAGATGCCGGCATGGACCTGACGGCCTCACGCCAGCTCACCGCGCTGGTCGACCAGATCGCCACCATTATCGTCGGCAAGCGTGCCCAGATCGAGGACGGCGTAGCCTGCCTCATGGCCGGTGGCCACCTGCTGATCGAGGACATTCCCGGCGTGGGCAAGACCACCCTGGCGCACGCGCTGGCGGTGTCGCTCGGCCTGCGCTTCTCGCGCGTGCAGTTCACGGCCGACCTGATGCCCTCCGACCTGTGCGGCGTGAGCGTATGGGACCGCGGGCGGGAGGGCTTCGTCTTCCACCCCGGGCCGCTCTTCACGCAGGTGCTGCTGGCCGACGAGATCAACCGGGCCGGCCCGAAGACGCAGAGCGCGCTGCTGGAGGCCATGGAGGAGCACCAGGTGTCGGTGGACAACGAGACACGCGCCCTGCCCTCTCCCTTCTTCGTCATCGCCACGCAGAACCCGGCCGAGCAGGTGGGCACCTACCCGCTGCCCGAGAGCCAGCTCGACCGCTTCCTGATGTGCATCACGCTGGGCTACCCCGACCGCGCCGCCGAGCGCGAGCTGCTCGCGGGCCATGACCGCCGAGAGGCCGTCGCCCGGCTGCAACCGGTGATGCAGGCCAGCGACGTGCTGGCCGCGCAGCAGGCTGTGCGGCAGGTGCACGCCTCGGAGGCGCTGCTCGACTACCTGCAGGCGCTCGTGGAGGCTACGCGCAGCGGCCGCTGGTTCGTCGAGGGGCTGTCTCCGCGCGCGGCCATCGGCGTGCTGCGGGCGGCCAAGGCGCGTGCACTGCTGGCCGGGCGCGACTACGTGGCACCGGACGACCTGCAGGCCATCCTGCCGCAGGCGCTTGGCCATCGCCTCGTGCCGCCGGCCGCCGCCGGGCGGGGGCCGCGCGAGCAGGTGCGCGCGATGGTCGAGGCGGTTGCCGTTCCCTGAGCAGGTCGCGGCTTCCATGGGGCTGGGGCGGCGCATCTCGGCGTGGGTGGTGGGCCGCAGGCCCCCCGCCGAGACCTGGACACTCACGCAGCGCAACCTCTACATCCTGCCCACGGCCAGCGGCTGGGCCTACGCGGCGATGCTCGTCGTGATGCTGGTGGCCTCCATCAACTATCAGCTCAGCCTGGGCTATGCGCTCACCTTCCTGCTGGCCGGCTGCGCCCTCGTGTCGATGCACCTGACGCACCGCACGCTGCTCGGGCTGACACTGCACCTGCGGCCCGTGCATCCGGTGCACGCAGGCGAGCCCGCCACGGTGGAGGTGGTGCTGGCCAACCCGGGCCCGCACCGCGACAGTGTCGGGCTGCGCTTCCACGAGGCAGACGCCGGCGACAGCTCGGACACGCAGGCCTGGTGCGAGGTGCCCGCACTCGGCCAGGCCGCTGCGAGCCTGCGGCTGCAGCCGCGCACGCGCGGGCTGCACGCCGTGCCGGCGATCGTGGTGGACACGCGCTTTCCCTTCGGGCTGTTTCGCGCCTGGACGGTGTGGCGCCCGGCCGCCACGTTGCTGGCCTGGCCCGCCCCCGAGGTGCCCGCGCCCCCGCTGCCGGCCGATGCCGCATCGGGCACGCAGGCCCCCTCCAGCCGCACCGGCGGCAGCGAGCTGGAGGGCGTGCGGGCGTGGCGCCGTGGCGACTCCCTGCGCCAGGTGGTGTGGAAGAAGGCTGCGCGCACAGGCGAGCTCATCAGCCGCGAGACGCACACCTCGGTGAGCCGGGAGAGCTGGCTCGAGTGGCAGGACAGCGCCGCGCCCGGGCTGTCGATCGAGCAGCGGCTGTCGCGGCTGGCGGCGTGGGTGGAACTGGCCCACCGCCTGGGGCTGCCGGTGGGCCTGCGCCTGCCCGGGCATGAGTGGCCACCCGGGCAGGGTGACACCCACCGACACACACTGCTCGGAGCGCTGGCGCTGTGGCACTGACGGCGGCCACGACCGGGCTGCGCCGGATCGGGCTAGCGCGGTGGAGCCAGCTGCCGCGCGAGGCTCGCGACACGCTCTTCCTGCTGGGCGTCGTCGCCTGGGTGCTCTTGCCTCACCTGCCCCACCGGCCGTGGTGGTGCACGGCGCTGGCTGCCGGGGTGCTCGCCTGGCGCGCGGCACTGGCCCTGCGCGCCGCGCCGCTGCCCGGGCGGCTGCCGGTGGTGGGCGTGCTGGGTGTGTCGGCTGCCCTGACCTGGTGGAGCGAAGGCACGCTGCTGGGGCGCGAGCCGGGCATCACGCTGCTGGTCGTGCTGATGGCGCTCAAGACGCTCGAGCTACGCGCACGGCGCGATGCGATGGTGACCCTGTTCCTGGGCTTTTTCCTCGTGCTCACGCAGTTCCTGTACTCGCAGTCGATCGGAATTGCCGTGTCGGCGCTGCTGGCCACCTGGGGCCTGATGACGGCGCTCGCGCTCTCGCACATGCCGGGCCCGGGCCCCGCGCTGCGGCGCGCGGCCGGCGTCGCGGCACGCGCCGCGGTGCTGGGCGTGCCGGCCATGGTGGTGCTGTTCGTCTTTTTCCCGCGGGTGGGGCCGCTGTGGGGGCTGCCGCAGGATGCCGCAGGCCGCACGGGGCTGTCGGGCACGCTGCGGCTGGGAGAGCTGGCCCAGATCGCACAGGACGACACCATCGCGCTGCGCGTGCGGTTCGATGGCACGGCCCCGGCACCGCAGACGCTGTACTTCCGCGGCCCGGTGCTGTCGGTCTTCGATGGCCGGGAGTGGACACGCACCGCGCGCCCCTGGGGCCGCCCGCCACCGGGACGTGTCGAGGTGCAGACCTCGGGGCAGCCGGTGGACTACGAGATCACCCTGGAGCCCAGCACGCTCGCGGTGCTGCCCACGCTGGAGCTCACGCTGAACCGGCCGGGCGAAGCGCCGGCGCTGGAGGGCCGCGTGCTCGAGCAGCAGCCCGATCTGGTCTGGGCCACCGTGCAGCCAGTGGCCGAGCGCGTGCGCTACCGGGCGCGCGCGTGGCCTGAACACCAGCATTTCTGGCGGGGCAGCATGCTGGCGCTGCGCGAGGAGGTGACGCTGCCGCCCGGCTACAACCCGCGCGCACTCGAGTGGGCGGCCGCGCTGCGGCGCGATCCGCGCTACGCCCTCGCCGGTTCCGACACGCTCGCCGCGGCGCTGCTGCAGCACCTGCGCGACCAGGGCTTTCGCTACACCCTCGAGCCCGGCACCTACGGCCGGCACGCGGTCGACGAGTTCTGGTTCGATCGCCGCATCGGCTTTTGCGAGCACTTCGCGGCCGCCTTCGTGGTGATGCTGCGCGCGCTCGACGTGCCCGCGCGCGTCGTCACCGGCTACCAGGGTGCCGACCCCACGCCCGTGGACGGCTGGTGGGCGGTCAGGCGCAGCCATGCGCACGCCTGGGCCGAGTACTGGGATGAGGGGCGAGGCTGGGTGCGCGTGGACCCCACGGCCGCCGTCGCGCCCGATCGCATCGGGCGCAGCCGCCAGCTGCAGCGCCCCGTCGGCCTCGTGGGGGCCACGTTCGACCAGATCAGCCCGCAGCTGCTGACCCGCCTGCGCCAATGGCGCGAGGCCATCGAGAACCGCTGGAACCAGCACGTGCTCAACTACTCGCGCGGGCGCCAGTTCGAGCTGCTGCGCCAGTTGGGCTTTGCCACCCCGAGCGCAGAAGACCTGCTGCGTGTGCTGGGAACCGTCGTGGTCGCGGTGGGCCTGGCCGGTGCAGCCTGGGCCTGGCACGGGCGGCGCCGCACCGACCCCTGGCTGAGGCTGCAGCAGCGCATTGCCGCGCGGCTGCTGCGCCTGGGCGTGGAGGTGGCCGCCAGCGATCCGCCGCGCGCACGGGCGGCCCGCGTGCGCCAGCGCCTGGGCGCGCGTGGCGAGGCGCTGGCCCTGGCGCTGGAAGCCCTGGAGCGGCTGCGCTATGCGCCCGCGACTGCACAGGCGGGGGCGGGAGCGGCCACGCGCACGCCGAGACCGCCACCGCAATGGTGGGCACAATTCGTGGCCGCCGCACGCGGCGCGCGCAACCCGCAACCATGAAGCCCTTGCATCGTCCCGCGATCGCCACAGCCGCCCTGAGCGCGCTGCTGGCTGCCGGCCTGCTGCCCGGGTGGACGGGCAGCACGGCATGGGCCGCCCCTGCGGAGCCCCGCAGCAGGGTGTCTGCGTCGGCCCAGCCCCGGGCCACCGCTGCCGCCCCGGCTGCGAAGAAGCGTGAGCGCAAGCGCGCTGCGGCGCCAGCCGCTGCTACGGCTGCTGCTGGGGCAGCCGCGGCGCAACCCGCCTACGGCGCACGCGCCGACGTGGTGGCCTTCGCGCAGGACGTGGCGCAGCGCCGCGGACTCGAGCTCCAGTGGGTGCAGGCGCAACTCGCCCTGGCGCGCCGGCTGCCCGCCGTGCAGCAGCTCATCATGCCCCCGCCAGCGGGCACGGCCAAGAACTGGACGGCCTACCGCGCGCGCTTCATCGACCGTGCACGCATCGATGGCGGCCTGCGCTTCTGGCGCACGCATGCGGGCTGGCTCGAGCGCGCGCACACCCGCTGGGGTGTGCCGCCCGAGGTGGTGGTGGCGGTGATCGGGGTGGAGACCTTCTACGGGCGCCACATGGGCACCTTCCGGGTGCTCGATGCGCTGGCCACCCTCTCCTTCGACTTCCCCAGCGGACGCAGCGACCGCAGTGCCTTCTTTCGCGAAGAGCTCGAGGCCCTGCTGGCGCTGGCCGCGCGCGAGGGTGTGGAGGCCGGTCACTGGCGCGGCTCCTACGCCGGGGCCATGGGCCTGCCGCAGTTCATGCCCGGCAGCCTCGCGCGCTGGGCGGTGGACTTCGACGAGGATGGCCACCTCGACCTGCACGCCAGCGCGGCCGACGCGATCGGCAGCGTCGCCCACTACCTGGCCGCCTTCGGCTGGCGCGCCGACCTGCCCACGCACTACAGCGTGGCCGCACCCGTGGACACGCGCGACCGCGCCGCGCTGCTGGGCCCGGACATCCTGCCCACCTTCACGCCCACCCAGTTCGCCGAGCGCGGCGCCGAACTCCCGCCCGACGCCCGCAGCCACGATGGGCTGCTGGCGCTGGTGGAGCTGCAAAACGGGGAGGCTGCGCCGAGCTACGTGGCGGGCACCTCGAACTTCTACGTGGTGACGCGCTACAACTGGTCGGCCTACTACGCGATGGCGGTGATCGACCTCTCACGCGAGCTGCGCCAGGCGCGCGCGCCCGAACGCTAGATAGCCCGGCGGGCACCCGGCTCAGGCCGCCACCGGCACCAGGAAGTCGCGCCCGATGCCTGCACCGAGGTCGTTGACACGGTCGAGGAACTGCGTGAGGTAGGCATGCAGCCCGGTGTCGAGGATCTCGTCGATGCGGCCGTACTGCAGGTCAGCCTTCAGGCGCCCGGCGCGGCGCAGCGTCTCG
>CAILKA010000574.1 GCA_903834645.1 uncultured beta proteobacterium | reverse complement strand
GTAGAACTCGTGCTCGGTGCGCACGCCGTTGCCGTGCGTACGGGTGTGGTTCGAGCGGGCCTTGACCTGGCTGGCCTGGACGTGCTCGGGATCGAATTGCAGGACCTCGGCCTGGTGGTGGTCGAGCCAGACGACGGCGTGAAAAAGTGTCATTTCAGAAGCTCCTGTCGGTATTCGAGAGCAGATTCGCAGGCCACGCAGCGCGCGGCCTGAGGCTCGACCCTGAGTCGGTCGAAGGGGATCTCGCAGCCGCAGCCGGCGCACCGGCCGTAGCCCGAGCCGTGCAGGCGCGCCAGCGCCTGACCCAGCGCGTCGAGCTCGCGCATCTCCAGGTCCGACAGCCCGAGGTCGACCTCGCGGTCCATCGCCTGCTGGGAGGCGTCGTCGGCGTCACGCTCAAGCAACTCCTGGGCGTGCTCCGCTCGAGTGGCTCCGCCGTGGTGCATCGCCATGCGCCCGTCGAGCTCGCGGATACGCGCGAGCAGTTCGGACTCCAGCAACGCGCGCTGGCCGGGGGTCAGCGGGCTGGCTGCTGCAGCGGGGGATGAGGTGGCGGTCATGTGGGCGGTCATACGGGCATCTCCATGTCGCCCATGTTGGCCGCCGCGCGCGCCGCCGACCCTGATGCAAGTCAAGGGACTGCCAGTGAACAGCCGCAAGATGCTTGCGGGCTCGTCACCGGCGCGCCAAGGGTGCTGCGGGCTCCCCAGCTGCGGATCGAGCTCCCTCAGGCTCCCTCAGGCTGCCCCAGACTCCCTCAGGCAGCCACGAGGAGCCGCTCGATGTCCACCTCGTCGAGCTGCTCGGGCCGCAGGAAACGCTGCGCGTACTCACGGTACACGCCCGAGCGCAGGAAGAGCTCGAAGAGCTGCGGATCGATGTGACCCTCGCGCCGCATGCGGTCCATGATCCGCAGGGCCTCTGACAAGGTCTTGCCCTTCTTGTAGGGCCGGTCCACCGCGGTCAACGCCTCGAAGACGTCAGCCACGGCCATCATGCGCGCCACCGGGCTTGTCTCCTGCGCCGTCAGGCGCCTGGGGTAGCCGGTGCCGTCCATCTTCTCGTGGTGGCCGCCTGCGAGCTCGGGCACCTGGCGCAGGTGTCTGGGGAAGGGCAGCGTGGACAGCATCCGGATCGTCTGCACGATGTGCTCGTTGATCTTGTAGCGGTCCTCGGGGGTGAGCGTGCCGCGGGTCACCGACAGGTTGTGCAGCTCGCCGCGGTCGTACAGCAGCTCGGGCTCCTGCAGCTGAAAGCCCCAGGGGTTGTCGGCACCGACGCGGTCGGCCGGCCGGCGCTCGATGCGGTGCTCGGGCTTGTCGGCCAGGAGGGTCTCCATCGCCGGCAGCGCGGCTGCCGGCGCGCGCGCCTTGCGCTCGCGCTCCTCGTGCGACAGGCCGATGCGGTCGTCCAGCGTGCGCAGCCAGGTGCGCGAGCCGATCTCGCGCAGCCGCTGCTGGTCGGCTGCCGACATCGCCTCACCGCCCTCGTTGCAGGAGGCCACGAATTCGTATTCCGCATCGAGCTGGGCGAGCTCCTGCGCCAGACGCGACTGCGCCACCTCGCCCGCCTCGCCACCGAGCTGCGCCTGCAGGCAGGCGATGTGCACGTCGCGCTTGAGCACCTCGAATCGGGTGCGCACCTCGTGAATGCGGTCGTGAATCGTCTCCAGCTTGGTGGCCTTGTCCACGACGAACTCAGGCGTCGTGATCTTGCCGCAGTCGTGCAGCCAGGCCGCCACGTGCACAGCCTCCCACTGGTCGTCACTGAGGCGGAAGTCCGCGTAGGGTCCACTGGTCTGCTCACACGCTGCGCGCGCGAGCATCTTCGTGAGCTCGGGCACGCGTTCGCAGTGACCGCCCGTGTAGGGGCTCTTGGCGTCGATCGCACCGGCGATGAGCCGGATGAAGGCCTCGAAGAGGTCCTTCTGCGACTGGATGAACTGGCGGGTCTCCAGCGAGCTGGCGGCCGTACCCGACATGGCCTGGATGAAGGAGATCTGCGCCGCGTCGAAGGGCGTGGCGCGCAGCAGCAGCAGGCAACCCACCAGATGGCGCTTGCGGTTGCGCAGCGGCACGGCCACGCCGTGCGACAGGGTCTGGCTGGACGCGCTGACCGGCAAGCCCAGGAGCGCGCGCTGGGTGTCGTCGAGCTGCCCCAGACCGAGCTCCGCCCCGGTGACGGCCGGTTGCATCAGGGGGCCGCAGGCGTTCACCCACAATCCCGCCAAGCCGGACAGCGGCTGCGCCACGCCGGGCATCACGGCTGCGCCAGGGGACAGCCTGGACCCGTCTGCCAGGTAGAGAACGCCCGCGGGCGCATCGGCCGCCGCCAGGGTCTCCTCCAGCAGCCGGGGCATCAGCCGGGAAAAGTCCTGTTCCGTGCCGATCGCCTCGCTGATGTTCAGGAAGCGGCGGATCGTGGCCTTCATGCTGTCGGTGGTGCGGGCCAGGTCGTCGATCTCCGTCACCATCGATTGCACCTCCACGGGCGAGCTGAAGTCGAAGCGGCGGATGCGCTCGGCCTCAGCGGCCAGCGTGCGGATCGGGGCGGACACCCGCAGCGCCGCCACCACCACCGCAGCCAGCCCGAGGAGTCCCAGCAGCACCGCCGCGGCGATGGCGCGCAGCTGCTGGCTGCGCGCGTCTGCGAGCAGTTCGTCGTCGGGCACGGCCATCACGAGCTGAAGCTTCAGCCGCCCCTTGACCTCCACCGGCGTGATCGACACACGCCAGCTGCGCCCATCGGCCTCGAGCCGCCCTCGGTGTGTGTCCCGCTGGTCCACGGCCTGCACTGTGGGATGCAGGGCCTGCAGCACCGGGATGCCGGACGCTGCGAGCGTGCGCATGCGCGGTGCGCCGCCGCGTTCGCTGCTGGACACGAAGAGCCGCTCCGCGTCCTCATGGGCGAACATGCGCCCGTCAGGGGTGGCCAGTGCGATCTGCGTGCCCGGGGTGATCTTCATCTGGCGGAAGAGCGCGCCCAGCGACTGCAGCTCGATGTCCGCGCCTGCCACGGAGCGGGAGTTGTCCACGGGCGCTGCGATCGTCATGCCGACGCGGCGCGTGGTGTAGAAGACATAGGGCTCGCTCGTGATGGTCTCCCCGCTCTGGAAGGCCTCCTGGTACCAGCCGCGTGTGCGCGGGTCGTAGCTGGCCGCGTAGTCCGGGCGGTCTTCCTCCCGCAGGATCTGCAGCTCTTCGTCCAGGTAGACGAAGCGACCGCGTGCGGATGCACCGCCGCGCTCCAGGCTCTGCAGTATGTAGCGCGTGCCGGCAGGCGCCTTGAACAGCTGCGTGTCGTCTTCGGTACGCAGCCGACGCAGCAGGAACATGTCACCCGTCCCGTAGCCCACGTAGACCGCCGCCAGCGAGGCAGAGGACCGCAGCGAGTCCCGCAGCAGAGGCAACCGGGCCAAGCGCGCCTCGTGGCTGGCCGCCTGGCCCAGACTCGTGTGGCTGATCACGTTGGCCGCCAGCGTGGCCGTCTCCACGAAGCGCTCCAGCGTGCTGTTGGCCTCGCGGGTGACGACCTTGGTGAGTTCGGTCGCCGAGGCGTCCAGCATCTGCGCCGCAGCCCCGTGGCGCTGCACCGCCGAGGCTGTCACCAGCAGGATGAACAGCGCTGCGAAGAGCGTGGACAGGTGCAGGTGCATCGGCCAGCGGAAGCGCTTGGGCGGGCTCATGGGCTGTACCTTCGAGCAGGGGTCGGATTCTTGTAGAGGCGCATGGCACCCCCGGGACTTGGCAGTATCCTCATTCGTGCCCCTCGATTGCTCTGGCCTGGGGCAGGAGAAACCCCTTGATTCGCCGCGCTGCTGCCATCCTGCTCGCCGTCTCGGCATCCATCCTCGCAGCAGGCGCTGCGCGGGCAGGCAAGGTCGTCGTGTACTCCAGCGCCGACCCCGATGTCGTGAAGGCCTACAGCGAGGCCCTGGCCAAGGCGCATCCGAACATCCAGGTCGAGTGGGTGCGCGACTCCACGGGCGCGCTGCAGCAGCGCATCCTCGCGGAGAAGGACAAGTTGCGCGCTGACGTCATCCTGGGCCATACCGCGGGCTACCTCGCCTCGCTGGCCCGGCAGGGATTGCTTCGACCCTATGCACCCAAGGGCCTGGAGCAGGTGGGGGGGCGCTTCCTCGACCGCGCCCAGCCCCCGAACTGGGTGGGCTTGTACGGCTGGTCCAGCGCGATGTGCGTGAACGCAGAGTCGGCGCGCAAGGCCGGCCTGCCGATACCCTCGAAGTGGTCCGACCTCCTGCAGCCTGCCTACAAGGGCAAGGTGACGATGCCCAGCCCGACGACGTCGGGCACGGGAGCCCTGATGCTCACCGGCTGGGTGCGGATGTGGGGTGAGGACAAGGCCTGGGCCTACATGGACAGGCTGCACGAGAACATCAGCGTGTACACCCGCTCGGGCTCCCGGCCGTGCGAACAGGCTGCAGCCGGGGAGACGGTGGTGGGCCTGTCCTTCCCGGGTCGCGCCGCGCGCATGAAGGGCGCGGGGGCCCCCATCGAAATCGTCGTGGCGGATGAGGGCACCGGCTGGGACCTCCAGGCCGCAGCGATCACGAAGAACGCCCGCAGCCTGAAGGACGCGCAGACCGTGCTGGACTGGGCCGTCAGCCAGCCTGCCATGGAGCTGTACGCCCGCTACGGCGAGATCACGTCCGTGAAGGTGCGTGTGCAAAAGCTGGAGCACCTGCCGCCGAACATCCCGGAGAAGATGGTCGCGCTGGACTTTGAATGGGTAGCCCGCGAACAGCCGCGCCTGATCACTCAGTGGACCCGCCGCTATGGGGCCAAGTCCGAGCCGGCTCCCAAGTAGCGCCCTGCGCCGGCGCGCCCGCTGCAGGCTGAGACAATCGGGCTCATGACGACCGACCCTGCCGCTGCCTTCGCAGCCCTGCCCGACGCCTGCGACATCCTCGTCGTGGGCGCCGGCCCGGCCGGCAGCGCGTGCGCCATCGAGCTGGCCCGCGTCGGGCTGGATGTCCTGCTCGTGGACCAGCACGACTTTCCGCGCGACAAGATCTGCGGCGACGGGCTGATCCCCGACTCGCACGCCGCGCTGCGCCGGCTCGGCGTGCTGCAGGAGGTGCTGGCGTGCGCGCAGCCCTGCACGCACGTGCGCGCCTTCGGCCCGAGCGGACTGTCGGTGGACGTGCCCGGCACGCTGGCGGTGCTGCCCCGGCGCGAGCTCGACCACATCCTCGTGCGGGCCGCGCAGCGCGCGGGCGCCCGGCTCGCCACGCCCTGGAAGCTCGCGGCGATGCTGCGCGACGAGTCGGGCCGGGTGATCGGCGTGCAGCTCAGGCCGGCTGGGGAAGCTGCAGGCGAAGCAGGCGCTGGACCGGGACCGGCGCCGGGCGGCGCCCGAGAGGTTGGCGAGGTGCGAGAGGTTCGCGCCCGCCACGTCGTGATCGCCACCGGCGCCTCGCCGCAGGGCCTCGTGGCCTCGGGCCTGTGTGAGCGGCGCGAGCCCAGTGCCATGGGTCTGCGCGGGTACGTGCACCACCCGGGCCTGCGCGCGCGCATCCCGCACCTGGAGGTGGCCTGGTACCGGCCGGTCAAGCCCGGCTACGGCTGGGTCTTCCCCTGCCCGGGTGACGTCTACAACATCGGCGTGGGCATCATCGACAGCCGCGGCAGCAGCGCGCGCACCGTGCGCGACCTGAACCTGCGCGAGGTCTTCGACGAGTTCGTGAAGCTGCACGCACCGGCGCGCGAACTGATGAACGGCGGCACCTTCGTCTCCCCCCTGAAGGGCGCGCCGCTACGCACCTCGCTCAAGGGCGCGCGCGTGTCCGCGCCGGGCATCCTCGTCACGGGCGAGGCCGCGGGCAGCACCTACTCGTTCACGGGTGAGGGCATCGGCAAGGCGATGGAGACCGGGCTGCTGGCTGCCGATGCGCTGCGCGCCGCGCGCGAGCAGGGGCTGTCGGAAGAGGCGCTGGGCGCGCTCTATGCCCAAGGGCTGCGCGCGCTCAAGCCCAAGTTCGACCTCTACGAGAAGGGCAACCGGGTCAACCACCACCCCTGGCTCGGCGATCTGCTGATCCGCCGCGCACGCAAGAGCCAGCGCCTGCGCAACCGCATGGCCGCGGTGCTCGAGGAGCGCGCCACGCCCGCTCAGCTGATCACCCTGCGCGGGCTCGTCAAGCTCTTCATCGAGTAGCCGAGGGCGCGGCTGCGCCCTCGGTGGCCCGAAAGAGCCAGGCCTAGGGCTGCTGACGCGGGCGTTGCGCGCGCAACTCCGCGGCGAGCTTGCGCTCGTGGTCGACGCACTCCTTCATCGACAGCCGGTCGTCGCGGTCCAGGTCCGCCGCGTCGAACTGCGCCATGCGCGCGGTGACGACTTCCTTGAACGACAGCCGCCCGTCGCCGTCGGTGTCGGCGCGCCTGAGCCGCTCCAGCACGCTGCGGCGCAGGCCCGGGATCGCGCCGAGATCCTCCAGCTTCACGTAGCCCGTGGTGTCGGGCCCGAGCGCGGCCCAGCTGCGCGCGATGTCGCGGTGGTACTCGTCCAGGCCGATGTAGCCGTCGTGGTTGTGGTCGGCGGCGCGGCAGGCCTGCTCGGCACCGCTGCCGCTGCCCCGCCGGTTGGAGGATGCACCTGTGCCGGTGCCGGGCGCCGCAGCCGAGGCCGCCGCCGCAGGCCGTGCTGCCGAGGTCTGGGCCAGCGCCGCCCCACCCAGGCCCAGCACCAAGAAGGGCAGAGCGAAGGCGAGCGTGCGGCACAGGGGCAGGCCAGGGGCGCCGTGCGCCCGTGTCGGGCGGTCAGCCGCCAGGATCGGTTGGGTCGGCATGCTCATCTCCTCACCACCACCAGCGCTGGTTGGGCCCGCCGTTGCAGCTCCAGGCCACCACAGGCTGGCCATTGCGGAACTGGCCCTCGGAAACGTCCATGCATTTGCCGTTGAGGTGGCTCACGATCGTGCCCCCGCGCGCGTGCCAGCGCTGGTTGCGTGCGCCCGAGCAGTTCCACACGATCAGCCGCGCGCCGTCGTTCGTGTTGGCGTTCTGGATGTCCAGGCACAGCTGGTTGGCCGTGACGATCTCGCCGCTGCGCCCCCACGAGAAGCGCTGGTTCTCGCGCCCGTGGCAGGTGTAGAGCTGCACGACCGCGCCGGGGCGCAGCCGCCCGTCGGCCACGTCCAGGCACATGCCGCGCTGGCTGCGGATGGGCTGGCCGTAGGCCGGGGGAGGGTCCGGCGGGCCGGAGTTGTCGGGCCGGTCGCGGTTGGACTTGTGGGCCAGGATCGCAATGCCCGCGATCGCCGCCACCGCCACGGCCGCGGCTGCGGCGTTGGAGTTGCGGCTGTCTTCCGCCTCGGCCTTGACGAGCTTGAATCGCCCGCCGCAGCCGCCGTTGACCCACAGCTCGCGGTTGGTCAGGTCGTAGCCCCAGGTGCGGTTGAAGCGGCAGGCCCCTTGCGTCTGTTCGGCGAGCTCCACCTCGGTCACGTCGGAGGCGAGCGGCACGCTCTGGTAGCCGCCGCTCGAGCGCAGCTCGACCGTGGCGTTGGCGGCAGCCGGCGCCGGGGGCAGCGCCACGGCTGTGGCCAGCAGCGCGGCGCCGGCGGCGCGCGCGCGGGAGTTCAGTGGCATGGGCAGGGTCTCCTCTGTGCGGGCAATCGTCCTGGCACGACGGGGCGGCGGGCCGGGCAGGCCCCGCGCCGCCTGGCGGCGGCAGCCGGGCACCAGCGAGACGATAACCCGCCAGCGGCTCTGCCGGGCAGCGGGTTGACACGGGCCTGAGGGGATGCGCCCGTGCCCCCGGTAGCATGGCGCCATGAACACTTCCCGGTGGTGGGCCGGCCTGCTGGCGGCGTGGGCGTGCTCGGCGGCGCAGGCGCAGTCGCTCGCGGAG
>CAILKA010000573.1 GCA_903834645.1 uncultured beta proteobacterium | reverse complement strand
GGCCGTGGTGGGGCGTCAGCCGCTGCTCAAGCCGGGCGAGACCTTCGAGTACACGAGCTGGACGCGCGTGGCCACGCCGCACGGCTCGATGCAAGGCACCTTCTACTGCATGACCGAGGACGCGCAGGCCTTCGAGGCTGCCGTGGCGCCCTTTGCGCTGCGCCAGCCCGGCGTGCTGCACTGAAGCGTCGGCCGGGGCCTGAACGCCCCCCGCGCGGCCTCGTGCTCAGCCCGGTCCGGGCGCGGGAGGATCATCCTTGCGGGCGTCGTCGTGGGCCTGCCCGCGCTCACCGCCCCGGCGCCCGGAGAACATCGTCCACCACACCAGGAACACCAGCAGCGCGAGCGCGCCCAGCGCCTCCAGAATCAGCAGCCACATCGCGGCATCCTCATCGGTTGCGGCCGGGGCACGACGCACGCGACGGCGTCACGGCAGCTGCAAGGCACTCAGGCGCAGCTGCAGCACGCGTGCCGCGCGTGCGCCCAGCCCCGTGGTGGAGACCGTGCCGGCCTCGACGGCGCGCGCGGTTGCGCCAGCGGCTGCCTCACCCCAGACGGCCACCGTCACCCATTCGTCCAGCGGCACCCAGGCGCGCGTGGCCAGGCGCTCGCGCCGCGCCACGCTGACCGAGCCGTCGGCCGAAGCGGGCTGCACCTGCTCGATCTCGAGTTCGACATCTGCAGCCGCGCGGCCTCCAGGCCAGCGCACCCGCAGTTCGAACGCCTGCACCGACTCCGACCAGCCGGGGATCAGCGCCGCGCCGGTGCCGGCAGGCTCCTGCCAGGCCTGAACCGACTGCAGCGGCACCGCCTCGGCCAGGCGCACGCGCGCGCCGCCTCCATTGGCCACGACAACCCGCGCCGGCAGGACGGGCAGCGCGGGCGCCGAGGCGGACGCACCTGCCCCGCTGCGCACCGTGACCTGCCCCTGGGGCGGAGCCATCGAGCCTGCGGTGGAGGTGACGACAGCGCCGGACCCGGAAGCGCCCGCGCCGCCTGGCCTGCGGGGTGCGGCCTCGCCCCAGCGCCACTCCACCGCCAGGTTTACGCGCGCCAGCGCAGCGTCGGCAGCCTGGGGCGTGGCACGAGCCGAGGCTGGCGCCTGGGCCGAGGCGGCCACCGCGTGCGCGACCAACGCGGCCGCCAGCAACACCTGAACCAGCCCCGGAGCGAGCACGGCAACGAACCGCGGCACCCGGGGGGCCCACAGCCGCCCACGTGAGTGCAGTGATGGCGCGCGCGCGGCCATGTCGTGCCTCAGCCCAGCACCAGGCGGTCACGGCCGCCCGCCTTGGCCTCGCGCAGGGCCGACTCGGCGCGTGCGAGGGTCTTGTCCACCGTCTCGCCGGCACGGTGCTCGGTGAGCCCGGCCGATACCGTGGGCCGGGCAGGGCCGCCCCAGCCCTCAGGCTGGGCCTGGGCCATGCGCGTGCGCAGGCGCTCCACCGCCCCGCGTGCCAGCGTGGCGCGCGTGTCGGACATCATCAGGACGAAGCAGCCCCCGCCCCAGCGGCCGATGCGGTCGGACAGCCGCAGGCCCGATTGCGCCTCCTGTGCCATGGCGCGCAGCAGCGAGTCGCCCGAACGCTCGCCGTGTGCATCGTTGACATCGCGCAGCCCGTCCACGTCCAGCACCGCCAGGCAGAACACGTGCCCCGAGCGCACGCTGCGCTGGCGCTCGCCCTCGAGCAGCGAGGCCATGTGGCGGCGGTTCACCATGCCGGTGAGGGCATCGTGCGTGGCCAGCTCCTCGATGCGCACGAGCGCCCGCTCCAGCTCGGCGCGCTGCATGCGCATGCGCTCGCGCAGCGTCGACACGCGCGCGGCAAGCACCGCCGCTGCGGGCATCATGGTGGCCACGACGAGGAAGTGGCCCAGCTCCACCGCTGGCGGGTAGCGCTGCGGCTGGCGCCAGGCCATGATCGCCATCGTCACGCCGAAGACGCCCACCGCGTACAGGCCCACGCCTGCCATCTGGCGCGGCGTGGCGGCAAAGAGCCCGAACATCAGCATCACCATCACCACCGGGAAGGCCGCCCCGCGTGCCGGGCCGAGCATGGCGTAGAGCCAGGCACCCAGGGTGAGCGCCACCAGCATCTGTGGCACGGCCAGCGTCGGGTCGGGCAGCCGCTCGGTGCGGCCGGTTCGCACCAGAGCCCATGCCAGCACGATCGCGCCCATTGCGCAGACGCTCCAGCTCCACAGCCCGCGCCCGGACACCAGGCCCACGGCGGCGAAGTAGTGCATCGCCAGCACGCCCGCGAGCATCGCGCCCATGCCCAGCCCGACCTGCGACAGGCGTGAGCGCAGCGCGGGATCCTTCGACAGCAGCCAGTCGGCCAGGTGATTGGGCTTCATGCGCGGGCGCTAGGGTAACCCCGAATGGATCCTTGCGCACGCGCGGGCGGCGCCGCCCGGCGGTGCTTTCAGCGATCGTCGAGGTGCTGCAGCGGCAGCGCGCCCCCGGACTTCACCTCGCCCAGCGAGAAGCTCGTGTGCAGGTCCTTGACGTTGGGCAGCTTGAGCAGCGTGTCCATCGCCAGCCGCGAATAGGCGTCCAGGTCGGTGGCCATCACGTGCAGCTCGAAGGTGCCCGCGCCGCTGATGTAGTGGCAGGCCACCACCTCGGGCAGGCGACGGATCGCGTCCTCCAGCGCGCGCGTGGCCGCAGCGTTGTTGCGCTCGGCGTCCATGCGCACGAAAGCGAGCACGCCCAGGCCCACCTTGCGCCGGTCGATCTCGGCGCGGTAGCCCGTGATGTAGCCCTGCTCCTCGAGCCGGCGCACGCGGCGCCAGGTGGGCGCGGCCGACAACCCGATGCGCTCGGCCAGCTCGAGGTTCGTGAGCCGCGCGTCGGCCTGCAGTGCGCGCAGGATCGCGATGTCGTAGCGGTCCAGCGCCGCGGGCCCGGGCTGCGCGTCGGGGTCGGCGGCGGGGACCGAGGAGGACTGCCGGGAGGGTCGATTGGGGGCTTTCCTTGCCATGCTCGATGCCTTTGCGCAATGTCCTTTCTCCAAGTATCGCTTCGAGGGGACAAATGGCAAGGACTTTCACGGTCGGGGCGCCTACACTGGCACACCACCGCACGCCGTCCGGACGTGCCCGCGCGAACGAGGAGCGCCCGACGATGAACGCCCCCCTGCCCGACGAGATCCGCAAGGCCCTGGAGCGCGTGACGCTCGACGACAAGTACGCGCTCGAGTCGGGCCGTGCCTTCATGAGCGGGGTGCAGGCCCTGGTGCGCCTGCCGATGCTGCAGCGCGTGCGCGACGCCCGCGCGGGCCTGAACACCGCAGGCTTCGTCAGCGGCTACCGCGGCAGCCCGCTGGGCGGCTACGACCAGGCGCTGTGGCAGGCGCGCAAGCACCTGGCTGCGCAGCACGTGGTCTTCCAGCCCGGCGTCAACGAGGAGCTCGCCGCCACGGCGGTGTGGGGCACGCAGCAGCTCGACCTGTACCCGCAATCGAAGAAGTTCGACGGCGTCTTCGGCATCTGGTACGGCAAGGGCCCGGGCGTGGACCGCTGCTCGGACGTCTTCAAGCACGCCAACATGGCCGGCACCGCGCGCCACGGCGGCGTGATCGCCGTGGCCGGCGACGACCACGTGGCCAAGAGCAGCACGGCCGCGCACCAGAGCGACCACATCTTCAAGGCCTGCGGGCTGCCCGTGTTCTTCCCGAGCGACGTACAGGGCATCCTCGACATGGGGCTGCACGCCTTTGCGCTGAGCCGCTTTGCCGGCGTGTGGTCGGGCATGAAGACGATCCAGG
>CAILKA010000572.1 GCA_903834645.1 uncultured beta proteobacterium | reverse complement strand
TGGCGCGGCATCTGCGCCCGCCGCAACGGGCCCCCTGGCGCCGGCCTCGGCGCCGATGTCGCCAGCGCAGGTGCTTTCGGATCTCGCCTTCACGCTGTTCGTGCCGGCGCTGCTGTTTCGCACGATGGTGCGCCAGGACTTCGCGCAGATGCCCTGGCACACGCTGGCGGCCTACTTTGTGCCGGCGCTGCTGTACATGGCGGCTGTCTATCTCTGGCACCGGCTGCGCCGCGGCGAGCAGGCCCCGGCGTGCGCCTCAACGCTGACGGTGGCGGCCACCTACGGCAACGCGGTGCAGCTGGGCATCCCCATCTCGGCCGCGCTCTTCGGCGAGGCGGGCCTGGCGCTGCACGTGGCGCTTGTCAGCCTGCACGGCCTGCTCCTGCTCACGGTGGCCACCGTCGTGGCCGAGCTCGACATCTCGCGCGCCGAGCGGCACGGCTCGCTTGCCCAGACGGTGCGCAGCACCGTGCGCAACTCGGTGCTGCACCCGGTCACGCTGCCCGTGCTGGTCGGCATGGCCTGGAACCTCACCGGATGGGGCCTGCACCCGGCCATCGACCAGGCGCTGGCCGCGCTGGGCGCGGCAGTCGTGCCGGTGTGCCTGGTGCTGATCGGACTGAACCTCGCGCAGTACGGCATCCGCGAGCACCTGCACGGCGCGGCGGCGCTGAGCGTGCTCAAGCTGCTCGTGCTGCCGGGCTGGGTGCTCCTGATCGCGGGCGCCGTCTTCGGCCTGCAGGGTACGGCGCTGGCAGTGGTCGTGATGATGGGGGCGCTGCCCGTGGGCAGCAACGCGCTCATCTTCGCGCAGCGCTACCGCGTGCTCCAGCCCGAGGCAACGGCGGCCATCGTGGTGTCCACCGGCTGCTTCATGGCCAGCGCGGCGCTGTGGCTTGCGCTGCTTGCCTGGTGGGCGCGCTGAGGCGGGTCTGGGAGAAAATGCGGCCGTGAACCCGACCGACCTGTCTGCCTACATGGCCCGCCTGGGGGCCGCAGCGCGCGCGGCCGCCACCGCCATGGCCGCCGCCGGCAGTGCCTCCAAGGACGTGGCGCTGCGCGTGCTCGCGCGCCGCCTGCGCGAGGCCACGCAGGCGCTTGCCCAGGCCAATGCCCAGGACCTGGCCGCGGCGCAGGCACGCGGCCTGGCTGCCCCCCTGGTGGACCGCCTGCGCCTGACGCCTCAAATCGTCGAGACGGTGGCCCAAGGCTGCGAGCAGCTCGCCGCCATGCCCGACCCCGTGGGCGAGATCAGCGATGTCAAGCGCCGCCCCAGCGGCATCAGCGTGGGCCGCATGCGCGTGCCCCTGGGTGTGTTCGGCATGATTTACGAGAGCCGCCCGAACGTGACCATCGAGGCCGCCTCGCTGGCCATCAAGAGCGGCAACGCCTGCATCCTGCGCGGGGGCTCGGAGGCGCTGCACTCCAACCTCGCGCTGTGGCGCCTGGTGCAGCAGGCGCTCGCCGAGGCTGGCCTGCCGCCCGAGGCGGTGCAGCTCGTCGAGACACCCGACCGCGCGGCGGTCGGGCACCTGATCGCGATGCCCGAGCACGTGGACGTGATCATTCCGCGCGGGGGCAAGAGCCTCATCGAGCGCATCAGCGCCGAGGCCCGCGTGCCCGTGATCAAGCACCTGGACGGCAACTGCCATGTCTACGTGGATGCCGAGGTCGACCTGGACCTGGCCGTCACCGTCACCGACAACGCCAAGACCCAGAAGTACAGCCCCTGCAACGCGGCCGAGTCGCTGCTCGTGCACGCAGCACAGGCGCAGGCCTTCCTGCCGCGCATGGGGACCGTCTTCGCCGCCAAGGGGGTGCAGATGCGCGGCGACGCCGCCGCCTGTGCCATCCTCGGCGCGGTGCCCGGCGCCGACGTGGTGCCCGCCAGCGAGGCTGACTGGCACGAGGAGTACCTCGCACCCGTCATCAGCGTGAAGGTGGTTGCCAGCCTCGAGGAGGCAATCGCCCACGTCAACCGCTGCGGCTCCCATCACACCGACGCGATCCTGACGACGAACCACCTGAGTGCGATGCGCTTCCTGCGCGAGGTCGACTCGGCCAGCGTCATGGTCAACGCGAGCACGCGCTTTGCCGATGGGTTCGAGTACGGCCTGGGCGCGGAGATCGGTATCTCCACCGACAAGCTCCATGCCCGCGGGCCGGTGGGCCTGGAGGGCCTGACGTCGCTCAAGTGGATCGTGCTGGGCAACGGCGAGGTGCGCCGCTGAGCCTGCCCGCACCGGTCCTCCCGGACAGGGGGCGCGATGGGCCTCAGGCCGCGCGCGGCTCGCGCTGCGGCACCTCGGCCATGTCCATCGCGATCTGCGTGCACACCGAGCGGCACACCGAAGCCGCGCGCTCGTCGGCAATCGAGTAGTAGATCTGCGTGGCGTCGCGCCGGCGGCCCAGGATGCCGGCCCGGTAGAGCGTGGACAGGTGCTGGCTCATGTTGGGCTGGGTGGTGTCGATTTCGCGCAGCAGTTGCGACACGTTCTTCTCGCCCGTGCACAGCGCGCTGAGGATCTTCAGCCGGATGGGCGTGGACAGCAGCCCGAAGAGCTCGGCGGCGCTGGCAAAGACGGCGTCCGACTCTTCGGCCGCGGAGGGGGAGGCAGGCGGGGTCTTCATCGTGGCTGGGTGGGCGTGGCGCGTCTCTCGCGGGAAGCAAAGCGGTAGTGGTCGCGCTCGAGGACGGCGGCGATGGCCGTCACCTCCTCGGGGAACAGCTGCAGTTTGAGCTCGGTGTTGCACATCTCGACCATGCCGCGAAGCGCCCCGGGCGAATGGATGCGCCCCTGGGGGCGGTAGATGGCCGAGCCGTCGCCGCCCACGCGCCGGATGTGACACTCGGCACAGCGGTGCTCGGCCAGCAGCTTGCTGCCCAGCGGGAGATCGGCATCGCGGAAGATCTCGGGCACGGATTCGGAGGCGAGCGAGGTGGCAGCCGCGCAAGCGAGGCTGGCAGCCATCCACACAGCGCAGACGGCCCAGCGCGGCCGGCGAGGGAGTTTCGAGCGCATGGCGGCCGCCATCATGTCAGGTTCTGCAGGGCCATCACGTCCTCCTCGAACATCTCACCGGGGATCACCTGCCGCAGCCGGCCCTGGCGGTCCACGGTGACGGTCAGCGGGATCACCTTGCGGGCGGCCAGCGCCTGTTGCAGCGGTTCGTGGTCCATCGTCACGGCAAAGCCGTAGCCGTGGCGCTGAAGATAGCGGCGCACCGCCGCCGGATCGCGGTCGCGGGCGGCGGTGAGGATCTGCACGGGCTTGCCCGCCAGCGTGCGATGAAGCTTCTCCACGTGTGCGTTGTGGCGCAGGCAGAACGGGCAGGTCGTCGACCAGAAGACAACCACCACGGCCTGGCCCTTCACCTGCTCGGCCGACCAGGTCTGGCCGTCGAGCAGCCGTACTGTCGGCCAGCGCACGGCCTCGCCCGGCTGCGCCGGGGCACCCAGGGCCATGGGTGACGCGGCGGCCGCAGCCAGCATGCCAGCCACCCGGGCCGTGGTCGCCCCCCCGGGCCAGGGCAAAGCCGAGGCCAGCAACGTGCGGCGCCTCATCGCGCCAGCCCCTCCATCAGCAGGTAGGTGTTGTAGGCGTTCATGCGGTTGGCCACGCCGAACAGCGGCAGCTTCTCGAAGCGGGACCAGTCGGTGCGTGCATAGGCTTCCTCGAAGGGCTCGAGGTTTCGCGCAGCCTCGCCCATCGTCTCACGCAGGTATGCGAGGTAGTCGCGCGTGAGCCGCAGGTCTTCGCGCAGGTGCTGTGCCTGGGAGACGGGGCCGTGACCGGGCACCACCACGGCCGCCTCCAGGCTCAGCAGCGCATCGAGCCCGTGGATCCAGCGAGCGCTGTCGGCCTGCCCCACGAAGGGCACGCGCCCGCGAAACACGAGATCGCCCGCGAAGACGGTGCGCAGGCTCGGTACCCACACGATCAGGTCCTCCGGCGTGTGCGCCGGGCCCACAGGCTTGAGCACGAATTGCACCCCGCCGAGCTCCAGCGTCTCGGGCCCCTCGATCCAGCGGTCGGCTGGCACCAGGCGCGTGTGCTCGTCGATCCACGGAAAGAGCTCCTCGCGGCTGGCCTGCAGGCGAGCCTGGGCCGTGTCGGAGTTCAGGTACAGCCTGGCGTCGCGGTGCGCGATGACGGTGGCACCCGCGTCGCGAAACACCTGCAGCCCGTAGATGTGGTCGGCGTGGTAGTGGGTGACGATCACGTGCGTCACGCGGCGCCCCGTCTTGCGCGCGATCTCGGCTTGCAGCTCGCGCGCCAGCTCGGGCGAGCCGAGCGCGTCGATCAGCACCACGCCGCTGGCCGTGGCCACGAAACCCGCGTTGGAGACGAAGTTGCGGTTGGCCGACGACCCCAGTGCCGACAGGCCTTGCACCATCCACGCCCCGGGAGCGACCTCGATGGCTTGGGGCGTCGTCGACTGCGCCGAGCCGGTGGCGAACACCGCCATCAGGGCAAATGCCGAGGCGGCGCGCTTCAGTATCAGCATGTGTTGATATTACGATATGTATGCGGCCTCCGAGCGGTCAACCTCCCTGGCGCGGGGCGCCTGCGGCCGAGTGATCACCCAGGGGCGCGCGAGGGTTCCACGCCCGGCTGGCCGGCCGTGGCCCACAATCGCACCGGGTTTCATCAAGGAGACAAGGAAGATGCGCACCCTACGAGACGCCTGGACGGCGCTGGCATTGGCGGCAGCCGGCCTCACACTGGCCTGTGCCGCGCAGGCACAGACCGCACCTGCGCCAGCCGCTGCGGCCACACCCGCAGCGACCTCGCATCTGGCTCGCAACCTGGCTGCCACGTGCGCCAACTGCCACGGCACCAACGGGCAGGCGCGCGGGGAGATGAAGAGCCTGGCGGGCGAGCCGGCCGAAAAGATCATCGTGATGATGAACGCCTACAAGGCCGGCACCCTGCCCGGGACGACGATCATGCACCAGATCGCCAAGGGCTACACCGACGAGCAGATCCGCCTGGTTGCCGGCTTTTTCGCCGCGCAGCAGCCCAAGAAGTGAGGCACCGACGATGAACCGCATGAATCTTTCGGGCTTGTCCCGTCGTCAACTGCTCGGCGCCGGCGCGGCGCTGGGAGGCCTCACGCTCGCGGGCTGCGCCACCACCGGCTCGGGCCCGTCCATCGGTCGCGTGGTCGTGGTCGGGGGCGGCTTCGGCGGCGCCACGGCCGCTCGCTACCTGAAGATGTGGGGCGGCAACGTCGACGTCACCCTCGTGGAGCGCAACACCTCCTTCGTCTCGTGCCCGATCAGCAACCTCGTGATCGGCGGGCACCGCCAGATCGCCGACGTCACGCGCGGCTACGACGGCCTGAAGGCCATGGGCGTGAAGATGGTGCAAGGCGAGGTCGTGGCCATCGACGCCGCGGCGCGCAAGGTGCGCCTGGCTGGCGGGGGTGAGCTCGCCTACGACCGGCTGGTGCTGTCTCCCGGCATCGACTTCATGTTCAACGAAATCGGCGGCCTGCAGGCGGCCGTGGACAGCGGGCGCATCGCGCACAGCTGGAAGGCCGGCCCGCAGACGCTGGCGCTGCGCCGCCAGCTCGAGGCCATGCCCGATGGCGGCG
Source organism: uncultured beta proteobacterium (assembly GCA_903834645.1). Taxonomy (GTDB): domain Bacteria; phylum Pseudomonadota; class Gammaproteobacteria; order Burkholderiales; family Burkholderiaceae_C; genus Rubrivivax. The sequence goes on along the minus strand of CAILKA010000572.1, from coordinate 1,848 downwards.
TCTTCGCGATGTCGATCCCCAAGGTGCCCTACCGCTGCCCGCCCGGCCCCTACGAGCGCGCGTGCATGGTGGCCAGCTACCTGAAGGCCGCCAAGCCGAAATCCAAGGTCCTGGTGCTCGATGCCAACCCCGAAGTGCAGTCCAAGAAGGCGCTCTTCGAGAAGGCCTTCAAGGACCACTACACCGGCATCCTCGAGTACCGGCCCAATGCCGAGCTCAAGGAGGTCGCCGGCAACACCGCCAAGCTCGAGTTCGAGGACGTGCGCGCCGACGTGCTCAACGTCATCCCGCCCCAGCGCGCGGGAGACATCGCGCGTACGGCGGGTCTGGTCAACGTCAACAACCGCTGGGTGGGCGTGGACTGGCTGACGATGGAGTCCACCGCCGCCAAGGGCATCCACGTCCTGGGTGACTCCACCTTCTCCGCGCCGGCCATGCCCAAGTCGGGCCACATGGCCAACCAGCACGCCAAGGTGGCGGCCGCGGCCATCATCCAGCTCCTCAAGGGCGAGGCGGTGAACCCGACGCCGGTGGTGATGAACACCTGCTACAGCTTCGTGACGAAAGATGACGTCGTCCACGTCGCCTCCGTGCACCAGTACGACGCCAAGGACAAGACCTTCAAGACGGTCCCGGGCTCCGGAGGCGTATCGGCAGCGGCCAGCGCCCTGGAGGGGCGCTACGCGCTGAGCTGGGCCGACAACATCTGGGCCGACATGCTGGCCGTGTGACCCGTCCGGGCCGCTGATGCAGCCGGCGCAGCGGATGCGCCGGTGCAGGGAGTGGCTCGGCGCGTGCGGGCGATTCAGGCCAGGCCTGGGTTGCCCGCGACTCCCACGATCCGCGGCGTGTTGAGGGTCCGGGCCGTCACGCGCCGCCCGGGGCGCGATTTCAGCCACGTCTCCACCACGTCCCACACCGGCTTGAGGCCGGCCTTGCTGGCCTCCTCGGCCACAGGTGCCCAGCCTGCCACCTTGTAGGTCTTGCCCGCCTCGAGCAGCTGGCCGCTCAGGCGCATGTCGGAGATGCGCGAGCCCATGCGCGCACCGGGCGTGATCGTGTACTGCAGCCCGCCCACGCGCACCATGTCGCCGCCTTGCTGGTAGTAGGGGTCGGGGTTGAAGAGGTTGTCGGCCACGTCCTCGAGCACGGTCTTGATGGTCTCGCCCGTCATGGGCGTGACGGTGGCGTAGGGGTAGGTGATGGCGAGCTGGTCCATCATGAGCTCGCGCGTGATGGCCTGGCCCGGCAGCAGCGTCGTGCCCCAGCGAAAGCCCGGGCTGAAGGCGATCTGCGCATCCTGCACGTCCGTCAGCGCGTCGCACACGAGCTGGTCCCAGCTGCCGTTGAAGTTGCCGCGCCGAAAGAGCAGGCCGTCCGTCACGGCCAGCGTCTCGCCCAGCCTGGCCTCGTAGGGCGCGCGGATCCTGCCGATCAGCGCCTGCATCTCCGGGTCGGCCTTCAGCACGTTGGCAAAGACCGGCAGCAGCCGGTAGCGGAAGTTCGCGACCCGGCCGCCCTTGACCTCGAAGTCCATCACGCCGAGGAACTTGCCGTTGCTGCCGGCGTTCGTCACGAGCGTGGTGCCGCCCGCGTTCCTCACCGGCACCGCCACCGGCACGCCGTCGTGCGTGTGGCCACCGAAGATCGCGTCGATGCCGCGCACGCGGCTGGCCATCTTGAGGTCCACGTCCATGCCGTTGTGCGACAGCAAGACGACGAGCTGCGCCCCCTTGCCGCGTGCCTCGTCAACGACCTTCTGCATCTCCTCGTCACGGATGCCGAACTCCCAGTCGGCCACCATGTAGCGCGGGTTGGCGATGGGCGTGTAGGGGAAGGCCTGGCCGA
>CAILKA010000571.1 GCA_903834645.1 uncultured beta proteobacterium | reverse complement strand
GGGGCTGCGCTGGATGCAGGTCTTCATCTACCGCGACCGCGGCTTCACGCGCGAGCTGGCAGACCGGGCGCACGCAGCCGGCTACGGGGCGCTCGTGCTGACCATCGACAACCAGCTGCTGGGCAAGCGCGAGCGCGACCTCGTCAACGGCTTTGCGATCCCGCCGCGCTTCGGGCCGCGCCAGTGGCTCGACTACGCACGCCGCCCGGCGTGGTGGTGGGGCATGCGCGAGGAGCTGCCGCGGGTGACCTTCGGCAACTACGTGCGCGCCGACCAGCGCGAGTCGGTGGCCAACCTCGCCGGCCGCATGGCCGGCATGCTCGACCCCGGCATGAACTGGGCCGACCTGGCCGATCTTCGCCGCCACTGGAGCGGGCCGCTGCTCGTCAAGGGCCTGCTGCACCCGCAGGACGCCACCCGCGCCCTGGCCGAAGGGGTGGACGGGCTGATCGTTTCCAACCACGGCGGGCGCCAGCTCGACGGTGCGCAGGCCAGCCTGCGCGCGCTGCCAGCCATCGCGCAGGCCGTGCGCGGCAGGGTGCCGGTGCTGCTCGATGGCGGCGTGCGCCGCGGCAGCGATGTCTTCAAGGCCCTGGCACTGGGAGCCACTGCGGTGCTCGTGGGCCGCCCGCAGCTGTGGGGCCTGGCGGTGGCGGGGCAGGCGGGCGTGGCGCATGTGCTCGACCTGCTCACGGGCGAGCTCGACCGCGTGATGGGGCTCGCAGGCGTGGCGCAGGCCAGCCGGATCCGTGAGGCGGGGCTGCTGGTGCCGGCCAGGGGCGGTCCACCGTTCGGCCCGTAGCCACTGTCACATCCCGCACGGGGCCTTTTCCATGTCCGCTCTCGACCCCGCCCACCCGATGGGCCTGATGGGCTTCTCGCTCGTGGCGCGCAGCCGGTGGACGTACCCACCGGCCCCATGGCGCTCAATTCGAACTACTCTCCGCTGATGCTCTTGCGGCTCTCAGCGAGCACGATGCCCTCGGCCAGCACGATCCCTTCGGCCATCACGATGCCCTCAGCGAGCACGATGCCTTCGGCCAGCACGATCCCCTCGGCCAGCACGATCCCTTCGGCCATCACGATGCCGCTCGGCAGCACCGTCGCCTGCCTGGCGTTGAGCTTGCCCAGGATCGAGGCGGTCGGCGCGAAGATGCCGGTGCCGCCCCTGAGTGAACTCCTGCCCGCCAGCGACGATGCGATGCTCACGCCCCGGGTCAGCAGGCCCTCGACCTGGCGGCCGGCTGCATCCATCTGCTGGGCCCCGACGTTGCGCTGCAGCACCTGCCGCGCATAGGTCTGGGGCCGCATGGGGGCCTCCCCCGGCCTGTCCGGGAAGGCCGCCCACCACGTCAGCTCGGTGCGGAACACGTTGGCGCCGAACCAGGTCAGGCGGGGATCCCACAGCGGCTGGAACTGCGACAACAGCGCCTCGCCGCTGACGATGTTGGACCCGCCCACGAAAGCCATGCGGCTCCAGGGCAGCCTCTGGCCGGCGATCACCGTCTCCGGAGCCGGCAGCGGTGTGCTCAGCATGCTGTCGCCAGGCTTGATCAGCCCGTCACGGATCTGCACGCCGATGTTGGGGCGAAGGGCCCTGGCCACGGCCACGGCACCGGCGATGTTGAGCTCGCCCGTGCCCTGCTGCATCAGGTTGGCGCCGGCCAGCGGCGTGGCGGTGTACTGCAGGATGGCCTTGATGAGGGGCGGCGACAGCCCCGGGTTGGCCTGGAGCATGAGCGCTGCAGCGCCCGCGACGACCGGCGCCGATACCGAGGTGCCGCTGAGCTGCATCAGCCCCGTGCTGGCGGCCATGCCCGCCATGCCGCCAGCGGGCGTGCCGCTGACACGCAGGGCCGGGATGTTGCCCAGGCTCGACCCATCCGCCCGCGCCGAGACGATCCGGTTGCCCGGCGCCACCAGATCGGGCTTGAGTGCGTTGTCGGGGCGCTTGTAGGCGCGCTGGATGGTGAAGGTGGCGGGCCGGCCCTGCGCGTCGTACCAGGCCACGCCGCGCGTGGGGCCGCGCGAGCTGAAGTTGTTGACGACGTGCGTCGAGCGCAGCAGGGAGTCCCCGGTCTTGACGGAGCCCACCGTGATCGCCGAGGGCTCGTGGCCAGGCGAGCCGATGGTGCCGTAGGTCTCCCGGCCCATGGCCTGGCCGTAGTTGCCCGCCGCGGCCACAACCGTGATCCCAACCGCGGTCAGGCTCCTGACGGCGCGCGCCAGCGGATCGAAGTGCGCGCTCTCGGCGGAGTCGGTGGACAGGCTCAGGTTCACCACGCGGATGCCCAGGCGCCGGTGGTTGTGCATCACCCAGTCGATGCCCGCCAGCAGCTCGAACAGCCGGCCCTCGCCCTTGCTGTCGAGCACCTTCACGTCGATGAGGTCTGCGCCGGGGGCGATACCGGTGGTGACGGGAGCCTGGTAGGCGCCCCGCCCGGCGAGCACAGCCGCCACGTGGCTGCCGTGGCCGAAGCCGTCCGTGTAGCCCTTGCCGTCGTTGGCAACCCGCGCCTCGATCGCCTTGCGCATCGGGTCACGCGGGCTCGACTGGTCGCCCAGATCCATGTGCTCGGCGTAGAAGCCCACCAGGTCCACGCCCGGGCTCCAATGCTGCTGGCCCAGGATCTTGTCGTTGAGGAACGTGAAGTCCACCGCGCGACGCACGCGGCTCTTCGGGCCCGTGGCTTCACGGAAGTGCAGGTGATCCCACTGGATCCCGGAGTCCAGCACGGCCACGCCCACGCCGGTGCCGTCCAGGCCCGCCAGCGCGCCCGTGCGCTGCGGCTGGCCCGCCGCGGCGGCGCCGGTCACGGCCTCGAGGTGGCTTTGAGCACGCCAGGTGACCCGGTTCGGCACAACGCTGCGCACGTACCAGCTGAACTCCCAGTCCGTCGGGTGGCCGATGCGCTGCAGGTCGCACACGGCCACCATCGCGGCTATCGCCGGAATGCTGATGAAGCGGCCATAGGCCGAAGCCCG
>CAILKA010000570.1 GCA_903834645.1 uncultured beta proteobacterium | reverse complement strand
GCACGGGGGCGATGCCGTCTTCAGCGGCAGCGCGCAGGCAGTAGGCCCCGTCGGTCGATTCCGTCATGTTGTAGTTCCCTGAGCAGTGGTTGTCGAAGGGACGCGTACGACCGGCTGGTGCGCGCGAACTGGCTGGGTGCGGGCGGCGGCAGGCGTATCGACAGCAAGGTGTCGATATTAGCGTTATAAAGACAGCAAGCTGTCAATATGTACCCGAGCAGCAAGACCGGCTCCTTGTCGGCGGACGTGGGCCATGATGCGAGGTGGGTGGCTCAGGAAGTGAGCCAGGCAGGAGCGGGCACGAGCCGGCGGACTCGGGATAAGCGATCCTGTCGTTTTGAACAGTACTGGCTGGAAAGCCAGCGTGGATCGACGCTTCCGCGGCGCCGGATCAGCGGGCGATCAGCTCTGGCCGCGCACCTTGCGGTAGGAGGTGGTCACCTGCTGCACGAAGGTGCGCACCTGCTCCGGTGTGAGCCCGGCGCGGCCAGGCTCCACCTGTACCTCCAGGCCATCGGCCACGGTGATGCGGCTCCACACCTCCACCATCCCGGGCCGCACCGGCCGCGGGGGCGCCTCCTCGGGGGCGCCGGACTGCAACTCCCGCACCCGCTCCAGGCTCAGACCCTGCTGCGTCCAGCGCCGGATCAGCAGCAGTTGCTGCAGGTGCCGCTCCTCGTACCAGGCCCCGCGCTTGGCTCCGTGCGGCCGGTCCATCAGCCCTTCGGCGATGTAGAAGCGCACGGTGCGCGTGGGCACGCCCGCCAACGTGGCGAGGTCGTGGATCGAGTAGCGCGCGGGGTGGGGCAGGTCGGGTGCCATCAGGGGACTTTAAGGCACGGGATTTGAACAGCCCGGTGAGTGTGCACAAGCTTGCCTGCGGGTGGCAAGTGTCGCGCCGCTGGGGCGCTGCCGCCGTTCATGGGGAGCCCGTTGGAGGGACGCCTGACCCAGCGTCGCCAGCATGGAACGAGACCCAGCGTTTCGGATGTTGCGATTATCGTTTGTTTCGATTAGACTCTGGGTCAGGTCGAGTCAACCAACCCGCAGATGGCCCTGTCCCGCAGCGTCGAGACCACGCTCCCCGCCGAGCGCGAAGTAGCGGCTGCCGCCCAGGGCCAGCGGGAGTTGGTTGCCCATGTCAGCACGCGCTTGCAGACGCAGCGCATCCAGATCTTCGATGAGAAGAACCGGGTCCATGCGGTCGAGCTCCCCACGTCGGCGCTGCGCCTGCTGGTGGACATCCTCGCCGAGCTTGCCGACGGCAACGCCGTCAAGGTCGTGCCCATTCACGCCGAGCTCACCACCCAGGAGGCGGCCGACATGCTCAACGTCTCACGCCCGCACCTGGTCAAGCTGCTCGAGAGCGGGGCGCTGCCCTTCCACAAGGCTGGCAAGCACCGGCGGGTGCGATTCGCCGACCTCATGGCCTTCAAGGTCGAGCGTGACCGGGCAAGCGCGCAGGCAATGGCAGACCTCGCGCGCCAGGCCCAGGAACTGCGCTTGGGGTACGCGTGACGAACCCATCAATCGTAGAGGCCGTTACCCTGCTCCGGCTCGGCCCGAGCGAGACCGTGAAGGCGCCGATGGTGTCTCGAGGGGTGCTCTGAAGGTGGGAGAGCGTTTCGAAACATCACTTGCCGCGCCGGCCTTCCACCGCTACCTCGGAATCCACTACGCCGGCGCCGAGACGCCGGATTCCGGCCTGAAGAACCTTCGTGTCTATGGTGCGACGCCGGGCACCCCACCTCAGGAGGTACTGCCCCCAGCGGGCCCGAAAAAGTATTGGTGCCGGCGAGATCTTGCGCACTGGCTAGCCAAGACCCTGGAGACTGACACGCCGACGCTCGTGGGCATCGACCACGCCCTGTCGTTTCCCATTCGGTACTTCGAGGTGCATCGTCTGCCACCGGACTGGAAGGTCTTCCTAGAAGACTTCCACAGACACTGGCCCACCGACGCGCCCCACACCTACGTCGACTTCATCGTGCATGGCGACACGGGGCAGGGCTCCGAGCGCACGGGCAGCCCGCGCTGGATGCGGCTTACCGACAGGCGGTGCAAGGCTGCGAGGTCGGTCTTTCAGTTTGACGGCGTGGGGAAGGTCGCGGCTGCCACGCACGCAGGGCTGCCTTGGGTCCTGTTCCTCAAGCGTCAACTGGGCGAGCGGTTGCATGTCTGGCCGTTCGAGGGTTGGGACATCCCAGCCGGCAAGTCGGCGCTCCTTGAAGTGCGACCTGCGATGTGGGGGCATCTCGGCCCGGCGGCTGGCCTGATGGGAGCCGCCACGCCTGGGCAGAGGGAAGCCTGCGTGATCGCCCAGTGGCTGAAGGACGCCGATGCCTCGGAGGAACTGTCTGATGCGCTGCGGCCTGCGCTCTCGCCCTCGGAAATGCGGGTGGCGGGAGTGGAGGGGTGGATCCTCGATGTCGCAGGGGGCGTATGAGCAAACCTGTTCAGTAGACAGACAAACTCGGGGCCTCTGGGTGAATCCGAACGTCGGCGTCAGACTGGCTGCGGCCGTTCAGTGTCGGCAGTCGGACGGCGGCAGAGTCCGAGAGCGGTCACCTGCTGTTTGCGAAGGTCGACGACCGCTGTACCCGATTTACCGGTCATTCGCCCCAATGCCGCTGCGGGCACGGAGGCGAATCAGCTTGCCCCGCCGTTGACCTCGTCCACCTGCCTGTTGTGCCCGTCGCCGTCCGTATCATGGCCAAGCAAATGGCTAAAATGGCCATTGCTTTGAGGGAGCGTCATGCGAGTCAGTGCCACCGAAGCCAAGAACCGATTTGGCAGCCTTTGCGCCCAAGCCAAGCGCGCACCGGTATTCGT
>CAILKA010000569.1 GCA_903834645.1 uncultured beta proteobacterium | reverse complement strand
GCCACCGAACTCGAGATCCGCGACGCGTCCTTGCAGTTTGTGCGCAAGCTCAGTGGGTTTGGCGGACGACAATTATCGTGAGCGCTGAGCGACAACTATCCTGAGCGGTCAACGCACACCGCCGGGGTGCGTGTTGCGGTCGGGTTCTTACAGTGGTGGCCTTCGAGAGGAGGTAACCACGGTGCCCGGCAAACGCATAACGGATTTACAGGGGAACAAATACAAAGCATTAAGAGGCGAGCACAGCCAGGAAGCTGCAGCCGCCAAGACGGGTATCAGTGTGGCCAGCGCACGCAGGGTCGAGGCAGCGACGCAGTTGCCCTCGCAACGGCCAGCTCGCCACTGGAGAACTCGGGCTGATCCGCTGTCCGAGGTGTGGGGCACGGAGGTCGTGCCGATGCTCCAAGCTGCGCCCTCGCTGATGGCGGTGACGCTGCTCGAAGAGTTGCAGCGCCGATATCCCGAGAAGTTCGCTGACTCGGTGCTGCGCACCCTGCAGCGCCGGGTCGGCCAATGGCGGGCCGAGCACGGTGTTGAGCAGGAGATCTACTTCGCCCAGGAACATCCGCCCGGTCGCCTGGGCCTGTCGGACTTCACCGTGGCCGACGAACTTGACGTGAGCCTGGGCGGCTTGGCGTTCCCTCACCGGTTGTACCAGTTTGCCCTGGCCCACAGCGGCTGGCGGCACGTGCGCGTGGTGCTCGGCGGCGAGAGCTTCCAATCGCTGGCCGCCGGGCTGCAGGATGCGCTGTGGATGGCTGGCGGCGTGCCTGAGGAGCACCGCACCGATAGCCTGTCGGCGGCATTCAACAACCTGGCCGAGCAAGAGGAACTAACCCAGCGGTACCAGGCCCTTTGCCAGCACTACGGTCTACGCCCCACGCGCAACAACGCCGGCATCAGCCATGAGAACGGCGCCATTGAGGCACGCCAGGGCAGCTTGAAGAAGAGCCTGGACCAGGCCTTACTGCTGCGTGGCAGCCGCCAGTTCACCGACCTGCCCGCCTACGAGCAGTTCGTAGCGGAGACCGTGCGCCGGCTTAACGCCCGCTGCGCGCGCGCCTGGGAGGCCGAGCGCGCATGCCTGAAGCCGCTGCCCGCGCGCCGCACGGCCGACTTCGAGGAGGTCGATGCCCGGGTGAGCAAGTTCGGTGTGTTCAGCGCCAAGAGCGTGCTGTACAGCGTGCCATCGCGCCTGGCCGGGCATCGGCTCAAGGTCCGGCTGCACAGCGCGCATCTGGAGGCTTGGCTGGGCGCAGTGAAGGTCTTTGAGTGCGAGCGGCTGTACGCCAGCGCCGCCGATCGCCACCCCCGCAGGATCGACTGGCGCCACATGCTGCCCAGCCTCAAGCGCAAGCCCGGCGCCTTTGCGCGCTGGGTGCTGCGCGACGCGATGTTCCCGCGCAGCGAATACGCCCAGGCCTGGGAATGCATGAGTGCGAGGCTGCCAGAACGGCAGGCGTGCCGGCTGATGGTGGACTTGCTCGACCTGGCCGATCGTGCTGGCATCGTTGCCGAGCTTGCCCAGGTGCTGGCCGCCTTGCAGGCGCAGGGCGCGTTACCCGATATCAATGCGCTGCGGGAGCGCTTCGCGCCCAGGCAGCCAGCGATGCCGGTCGTCATGGTTGAGCTGCCGGCAACCTCGGTGTACGACGAGCTTTTGGAGGCCGCATGAACAGCCTCGCCACCAAACCCAACACCATGGACGCCAGCAGCGCTGGCGCTGCGGTGCCGATCATGCTCACCGAGCTGCGGTTACCCACCATCAAGCGGCTGTGGATCGACCTGGCCGCACAGTCCAACAGGGAAGGCTGGCCGGCAGAGCGCCTGCTGCACACGCTGCTGGGCCATGAGATGGCCGAGCGAGAGACGCGACGCCTGGCACGCGCTCGGGCCGACAGCGGCTTGCCGCCAGGCAAGACTCTGACGCAATTCGACTTCGCGGCGGTCCCAGCCGTCTCCAAGGCACATGTGATGGCACTGGCCGAGGCCGACGCGTGGATCAGCCAAGGGCACAACTTGCTCGCCTTCGGCCCGCCAGGGACGGGCAAAACGCACCTGATGGCTGGCATCGGTCATGCACTCATCGAGCGCGGGCTCAAGGTGCTCTTCGTGCGCACGAGCGAGCTTGTACAGCGGCTGCAGGCCGCCAGGCGCGACCTGCGTCTGCCGGCCGAGTTGGCCAAGCTCGATCGCTTTGACCTCATCGTACTGGACGACTTCAGCTATGCCCGGCGCGACCAGGCCGAGACGTCTGTTCTGTTCGAGCTGATCGCCGAGCGCTACGAGCGCAAGAGCTTAGCCATCACGGCCAATGCGCCATTCTCTGCTTGGGATGAGGTCTTCCCAGACAAGGCCATGACGGTGGCCGCCGTGGACCGACTCGTGCATCACTCGACCATTCTGGAGATGAACGTGGACAGCTACCGCCGCCGCGCTGCGTTGCCG
>CAILKA010000568.1 GCA_903834645.1 uncultured beta proteobacterium | reverse complement strand
TGGGCGTGCCCTTGGGGGCCATCACGCCGAGCCAGATCGTGGCCTCGTAGCCAGGCACCCCGGCCTCGGCCAGCGTGGGCACGTCCGGCATGATGGCCGAGCGCGTGCGGCCGCTCGTGGCGATGGCCTTGACCTTGCCGCCCTTGACCTGCTCGACCATCGTCGGGATGGCGTCGAACATCATGTCCACCTGGCCCCCGAGCACGTCGGTGCGCGCCTGTGCGCTGCCCTTGTAGGGCACATGCACGATCTTCACGCCGGCCATCGCCTTGAGCAGCTCGCCAGCCATGTGGTACGGCGTGCCCGGCCCGGAAGAGGCATAGGTCATGCCGTCGGGCCTGGCCTTGGCCGCGGCGAGCAGGTCACGCGGGTTGGAGTGGGGCAAGGCGCTGCGCGCCACGAGCACGAGGTCGGAGGCGTTGATCGGTGCGACCCCGACGAAGTCGCGCATCAGCTGGTAGGGCTTGTTGGGGATGAGGGACTCGTTGACCGTGTGCGTGTTCGACATCACGAGCAGCGTGTAGCCGTCCGGCGGGCTCTTGGCCGCGGCGTCGGTGCCGATGATCGCCCCGCCGCCCGGGCGGTTCTCGACGACCACGCTCTGGCCCAGCGCCTCCTGCAGGCGCTGCGCAAGCAGGCGGCCGAAGACATCGGCCGAGCCGCCCGTGGCAAAGGGCACGATCAGTTTCAAGGGGCGCGCGGCGGGCCACTCCTGGGCTGCGGCTGGGGAGGCCGTCCAGGTGGCCAGGCTTGCCAGGGCGGCCAGCAACCAGGTGCGACCCAGGGGCGGGCGGGTGTTGTCGGTGGGCATCGAAGTCTCCTGTGGGGCCGCTGGTGGGCCGGCTGCCGGTGCATTGTGCCCACCCGACCCGATGCGCGCAGCGCCCCCGCAGTGGCAGGGTGCCACGCTCGGCCATTGCGGCTCCGGCTAGCATCGGGCTCTTCTTTTCACCCACCTGGCGCATCCGCCTGCCGCGCATCGCGGCGGCGGGCGCGGGCCAGGCCTCCCCATGCGCATCGCCACCTTCCAGCACCAGGGCCGCCGCCAGGTCGGCCTCGTCGACGCCGACGGCCAGCACGTGACGCCACTGGCCGTGGACGACCCCACCTCGGGCGCCCTGTGCCTGATCGACCGGCTGGTGCAGGGCCTGCCGCTGCCGGCGGCCAGTGGCCAGGCGTTGCCCCTGGCCGGGGTGCAACTCGAGGCGCCGATCCCGCGGCCGCGCCGCAACGTCTGGTGCGTCGGGCGCAATTACCACGCCCACGCACGCGAACTGCGCGACACCGTGTTCAAGGACAGTGCCGCCAATGTCCAGGCCTGGCCGATCGTCTTCACGAAGGTGCCCGAGTGCGTGGTGGCCACAGGCACCGACGTGCGGCTGCCGCACACCGTCTCCACGCAGATCGACTACGAGGCCGAGCTCGCGGTGATCATCGGCCGCGGCGGGCGCAACATCGCGCGCGCAAACGCGATGTCCCACGTGTTCGGCTACACGATCGTGAACGACGTGACAGCGCGCGACGTGCAGATGCGCCACCAGCAGTGGGACCTGGGCAAGAGCTTCGACACCTTCTGCCCGATGGGCCCGTGGATCGTCACCGCCGACGAACTCGACGGCCAGCGCACGCGCGTGCAGTGCTTCGTCAACGGCGACAAGCGCCAGGACGCGAACACCGAGGACCTGATCTTCGACCTGCCCACGCTCATCGAGACCTGCTCGCGCGGCATCACGCTGCTGCCGGGTGACGTGATCGCCACCGGCACGCCCGCAGGAGTGGGCATGGGGCTCAACCCGCCCGTGTGGCTGCGGCACGGCGATGTGGTGCGCGTGCAGATCGACGGCATCGGGGCCATCGAGAACCGTTTCGTCGACGACCCGGCGCCTCAGGGCGGCGCGGGCTGAGCCCGCGTCAGTCGAACTCCCCGGCCATCGTCACGCGGTTGCGCCCTTCGCGCTTCGCATCGAGCAGCGCCCGATCGGCGCCCACCAGCCAGTCATCCACGCCCTGCCCCGGCCGCCAGGTGTTGACGCCGATGCTGATCGTCACGGAGTCCCCGTTGGGCAGCCAGGCCTGGGACTCCAGACGCTCGCGCAGATCCTCCGCGATGACGCGGGCCTGTACGGGGCTCGTGCGAAAGAGCAGCAGCATGAACTCTTCGCCGCCGGTGCGAAACAGCAGGTCGCTCGCGCGCTTGCGAGCCTGGATGGCGGCCACGAGGCGGCGCAGCACCTCATCGCCCTCTGCATGGCCGTAGCGGTCATTGACGCGCTTGAAGTGATCGATGTCGATGGCCAGCAGCGAGTGCGTCTGAGCTGCCGTCTGCGTGGGCAACGACAGCCGCGCGAGCTCGGCCTGCAGGTGCCGGCGGTTGAAGGCGCCCGTGAGCGGATCCGTGATCGCCTGCTCGCGCAGCGCGCGCTGCAACTCGGCGATGATGCCCAGTGCCCAGGCGATCATGAAAAGCGTGAGGCCCATCGATGCGAAGGCACGCAGGGCGGGCGGCCAGCCCACCTTCAGCGCCGCGATGGCCGTCATCGCCACGGTGAGCGCGGCCCCGATCAGCGTGGCCTGTCGGCGCGGCAGCAGGAAATAGGCGCCGAACAGGATCGGGAAGGCCCAGAAGACGCCGTAATAGCCCTGGTACCAGGTGGCGAAGCAGGCTGTGGCGGCCATCGACACGGTCAGCACGGGGTAGGGCACGAAGGGACGTTGCCACAGCTTGAGCCAGCCGATGTTCAGCCCCAGGAAGATCGTGACTGCCGACAACAGCCAGACAAGCACCATCCGCCCGCTCACGAACTGGTACACCCACATCGTGCTCGACACCAGGATCGCGAGCTGGGACAGGCGCAGCGCAATGCGCTCGCGGTGCTCGACGAGCGCATGGTTGTCTGACCACAAGTCACGCAGGGGCACGGGTGACGGGCTCGGATCGGTCTGGGGGGGCTGGGTCATGTGGCCAAGCCCGATTATCGCCCCCAAGACCCTCCTGGCGTTACGGCTTCGTTGGCTGGCTGGGCCGCCACCGTCGGGGAGGACGAGCCCCGCTGCGGGACCGGTCGACCGGGGTAGAACTGCGTGACACTTGTCAGTCTTCATACATGCTAGCGCGGCGGAGGCACGGCGCGTGTGGACAGGACTGGGCGCCGGCGCCTCGCCCGGCGCCGGCTGACCCAGGCCACGAGACAAGCCGACAGACCGAAGACGAGCGCAAGGGCAAGAGCCCATCTCGACCTGTCTTCAGCAGGCAGGTGGAGCAGCCAGCTCGCGACGGCGAGCACGACGGCCAGGAAGCCCAGGAGCAAGCCCACCGCCGCACGCAGCAGGGCCTGCGCAAGCCGCACGCGTTCGGCCTCGAGCTCGAGCAGCGCGAGCTCGAGCCGGGTGCGGCCGATCTCGATGGCTGCGTCGAGGAGACGCTGCAGGGTCGCGGCCAGGCCGGCTGGCCCGGCGCGGCCAGCCGGATCGACGCTCAACGGCGGGCAGCGAGAAAGCCGATCAGCAATCCCGCAGCGGCTGCCACGCCCATCGCGCCGTAAGGGTGCGCCTGCACCGTCTCGTCGGCCTGGCGCGCCACGCGCTTGACCCGTGCGACAGTGGCCTCGTTGAGCTCGTCGACCTGCATGCGCATCTCGCGCACCTGATCGGCCAGGCGGTCACGCACAGCGTTGAAACGCTGGTCGCCCGAGTCGGCGGCAGATTTGAGGAAGCCGTCGATCTCGTCGACCATATGGCGAAGGTTGTGGCTGACGGCCGCCTGATGGCTGCCATCGCCCCTCAGGGTGCGGGAGCTCGGTTCCATGGGAGTCCTCTGGGCATGTGAAAGGGGTGGAAGAAGTGCACAGCATGGACGCGCCCGCCCCGGCGGGCATTGCGCGTGCGCAGGGCCTGGCGCCCCTGCCCGCTCGGCGCGGATTCCGGTGCACACTCAGGGCCGCCTCGTCCTCCACCCCTCACCCACGCCGCTCACCGATGGACCTCTCGCGCTTCCCCCGCCGCCGTTACACCGAAGGTGCCACGCCCCTGGAGCCGCTGCCGCGGTTTTCCGCGGAGCTGGCCAAGAGCTGCCCGGGCGGCCGCGGGCCCGAGGTCTGGGTCAAGCGCGACGACATGCTCGGGCTCTTTCCCGGGGGCAACAAGACGCGCAAGCTCGAGTACCTCGTGGCCGATGCGCTGCAGCAGGGTGCC
>CAILKA010000567.1 GCA_903834645.1 uncultured beta proteobacterium | reverse complement strand
ATCCTTCGCGCCCTGGGAGCTGGGAGCAACGACCTGTACGGGTTTTTTGTGCGCGGGGGATTCATACAATTTAGAGTTTTGATGGATCACGGTCCGGAAAACCTTTTCATGAAAATATTCCCGGATCTGCTGGAGGAATTCCCGGGCCACCCGGATCCTTTTGTCGAAAAGCGTGGTCAGGATCCCGAGGATCTCAATCCCGGGGTTCAGCCGTTCCCGGACAAGCTCCAGCGTGGAGAAAAGTTCATTCATGCCCTCCAGCGAATAATAATGCGGCTGGACCGGGATCAGCAGGTGTTTCGCGGCCGTACCTGGAACTTCCTGTGCCTAGCCGCCGAGGTGGCCACGCCCGGGCGCTTTCGCACCTGCCGCATGGGCGACATGCCGGTGGTGGTCTCGCGCGACGGGCAAGGCCGGCTGCACGCCTTCGAGAACCGCTGCGCGCACCGCGGCGCGCTGATCGTGCTGGAGGATGAAGGCCAGGCGCGCGACTTCACCTGCGTCTACCACGCCTGGCGCTACGACCTCTCTGGCGGCTTGCAGTCGATCGCCTTCGAAGGCGGTGTGCAGGGCAAGGGCGGGATGCCGCCGGGCTTCTGCCGCGACACCGTTGGGCCGCGGCGGCTGCGCGTGGCCGAACTCCACGGGCTGGTCTTCGGCTCGCTTGCCTGGGACGCGCCGCCCATTGACGAGTACCTCGGGCCCGATGTGCTCGCCAAGCTCGCGCGGGTGCTGCACAAGCCGGTGGAGGTGCTTGGGCGCTACACCCAGTCCCTGCCCAACAACTGGAAGCTCTACGCCGAGAACACCAAGGACACCTACCACGCGAGCCTGCTGCACACCTTCTTCACGACCTTTCGCATCACGCGCCTGACGCAGGACGGCGGCGTGACCGTCAGCCCCGACGGCGCCCACCATGCGAGCGCCACCCATCACCGGGCGCTGCAGGGCCAGGAGACGGCCTACGCGGCCCAGCAGATCCGTACCGAGTCCGATCGGCTGCAGCTGGCCGCCCCGGGCTTCCTGGAGTCGGTCGATGAGTTCGGCGACGGGGTGGTGGTGCAGATCCTGAGCGTCTTCCCGGGCTTCGTGCTGCAACAGATCCACAACTGTCTGGCTGTGCGGCAGATCGTGCCCGAGGGGGTGGAGCGCACCTCGCTGCACTGGACCTTCATCGGCTTTGCCGACGACACGCCCGCGCTGCGCCAGATGCGGCTGTTGCAGGGCAACCTGGTGGGCCCGGCGGGCTACGTGTCCATGGAAGACGGCGCGGTGGGCGGCTTCGTGCAGCGCGGCATCGCGGCAGCGCCCGACGAGCGCGCCACCATCCTCATGGGCGGCACGGGCTGCGAGTCGCAGGGCAACCGCGCCACCGAGAGTTCGGTGCGCGGCTTCTGGCGTGCCTGGCGTGCGCTCACGGGCTATTGAGGGGCCAGATGCCAGCCGACCCGCCCGAGGCCCCCTGGCGCGTGGACACCGCGGCCCCCTGGTGGTCGGCTCTGCTCGAGCTGCACCTGCAGCACGCGCACGCCATCGACGATGATCGCCTTGAGGACTGGCCTGGCCTGTATGTCGAGCACGCCCTGTACCGCATCACTACGGCGCGCAACCACGCCGCCGGGCTGCCGGCCTCGCTCATCCACGCGCAGGGCCGCGCCATGCTTGCCGACCGCGTGCTGGCGCTGCGCCAGGCCAACATCTACGAGCGTCAGCGCTACCGGCACCAGCTCGGGCTGCCGCTGGTGCGCGTCGTCGACGTAGGGCGTGTGCAGGCGCGCAGCGCCTTCAGCGTCACGCGCACGGTGCGCGGTGGCGTGCCGATGCTCTTTGCCACCGGGCTGTACCTGGACCGCATCGCCTACGATGGCGTGCGCGCGCGCTTCGAGGAGCGCATCGTGGTGTGCGACAGCGACGTGATCGACACGCTGCTCGCCTTGCCGCTGTAGGCGCCGGCATGCCCGAATCGGCCATTGCGATCGCCTGCGGCGACCCCAACGGGATCGGGCCCGAGCTGGCCTGGAAGGTGGCCGTCGAGGCTGTCCAGCGGGCCGACCCCGTGCGCCCGGTACTCGTGGGTGACGCCCGCGTGCTGACCCACTACCGTCGACTGCTGGCGGTGCCGCCGTGGGTCGCCGAGGCGGTCGAGGTGGTGGGCACGCCGGGGCGCTTCGGGCACGATTTCCAGCCTGGCCACATGTGCGCGGCCGCGGGGCGTGCGACGGTGGCCGCCATCGAGGCTGCATTGGCGCTCGTGCAGGCCGGGCAGGCCCGCGCCATCCTTGCCGCTCCGCACAGCGAGACGGCCGTGAACGCCAGCGGCATCGCCTTCTCGGGTTATGGCGGGTTGCTGGCCGACCTGACCGGCACGCCACGCGAGGCGGTCTTCCTGATGCTCGTGGCCGGTGACCTGCGCATCGCGCATGCCACGCTGCACGTGTCGGTGGCCCAGGCGCTGCGCGAGCTTGACCCCACCCGCGTACAGGCGGTGGCCGTAGCGCTGAATGCCGAGCTGCGGTCGGCCGGCCTGCTTCGGCCCCGCATCGGGCTCTTCGGCATCAACCCGCATGCGGGCGAGGGCGGGCTCTTCGGCGACGAGGACGAGCGCATCACGCGCGTGGCCGCGCAGGCGCTGCGCGGGCAGGGGCTCGACGTGCGAGACCCCCAGGGGGGCGACGTGCTGCTGGCCATGCCACGGCTGGACGGCTACGTGGCCATGTTCCACGACCAGGGCCACATCCCGATCAAGCTGCTACGCCCGGCAGGGGCTGCGGCCGTGAGCCTGGGGCTGCCGGTGCGCCAGGCCAGCGTCGCGCACGGCTGCGCGTTCGACATTGCCGGTCGCGGCGAAGCGAGCCCGGCGGCCATGGTCGAGGCCTGGAAACTGTTGGCCCATCGCCCATGAGCGAAGCCGGCCTCGTGCACCTGTGCACGCCTGCGGGCGTGCGGGCCCAGGTTGCCTGCCAGGCCGGCGCAAGCCTGCTCGATGCGGTCGTGGATGCCGGCTGGCACGTGCCGCATTCGTGTCGCCGCGGTGTGTGCCTGAGCTGCCGCGCGCGGGTGGTGGCCGGCGAGGTGGACGCACCGCGCACGGCCGACGGGCAGGTGCTGCTGTGCCAGGCGCGGATGCGCGGGCCGGTCGAGCTCGAGCTGGCACTGCTCGAGCCCGCCACCCCGCCGCAGCGGCTGGACAGCCAGGCGCGCGTGTTCCGGCTGTACCGCCTCGCGCCCGACGTGGCGCACCTGGAGCTGCGCCTGCCCAACGGTGTGCATCCGCACTGGCAGGCTGGCCAGTACCTCGAGCTCGTCGGGCCCGATGGCGCGGTGCGCAGCTACTCGATGGCCCGCCCGCCTCTGCCCGACTCCAGCCTGCACCTGCACATCCGGCTCGTGCCCGGCGGTGGATTCAGTGGCTGGCTGCTGCAGGCGATGCAGGCCCAGCCATCCCCGCGGCCGCCGGCCGACACGTTGCGCGTTCGCCTTCCCTTTGGCGCACTGGCCTTGCCCGCGGGCACCGAACGCCCGGCCGTGCTGCTGGCTTCGGGCACGGGCTTTTCCGCGCTGGGCGCCATCGTCGAGGAGGCGCTCACGCGCCGTGACCCGAGGCCACTGCACCTGTACTGGGGTGCCCGGCGCCCCGAGGACCTCTACGACCTTCCGCGTGCACGGGCCCTGGCTGCTGCCCATCCCGCCATGCGCCTCGTGCCCGTGCTGTCGGAGCCGCCCGAGGCGGCAGGCTGGACGGGGCGCACGGGCCTGGTGCACCATGCCGTCATGCAGGACTTCGCCACTCTCGCCGACGTCGACGTGCTGGCCTGCGGCGCACCTGCCATGCTTGAGGCAGCCGAGCGCGACTTCACGCACGGGCGCGGCATGCCCGCGGCCCGCTGGCGCTGCGATGCGTTTCACGTGGCCGCCGCGCCTGCGGCCGGCTCCGGCGCCGGTCAGGCGTCATCCGGGTCCGTCGCACCGGCCCGCGCCACCTGAGCCTGCGAGGAGCCTCCATGTCCGTGCTCGTGCTCACGCAGCCTCAGCCCCCGGGCCCGTTCCTGGAGGCCTTCGCCCGGCTGGCGCCGCACGTGAAGGTGCATGCCGACCTGGAGTCGGCCGTTGCGGCGGCCGACGAGGTCGAGGCCGTGCTGCTGTGGCGCCTGGCGCCCGGGGTGCTGGCGCCCTTTCGCAGGCTGCGCATGCTGTGCGCATCGGCCGCCGGCGTGGACAAGATCCTGTCCTGCCCGGACCTGCCCCCTGGGCTGCCCGTCACCCGCACGGTGGATGCGCAGCAAAACCTGCAGATCGCGCAGTACGTGACGCTGATGGTGCTGCGCCACGTGCGCAGCCTTCCCCTGTTCGAAGAGCAGGCACGGGCGCGGGCCTGGCGCAGGCAGCCCGTGCCCGCGCCGGCAGACGTGCGCGTGGGGCTGCTCGGCCTCGGGCACTCGGGCCTGGCCGTGGCGCAGGCACTCCTGGCCCAGGGCTTCACCGTGCTGGGCCACAGCCGCAGCCCGCGCGCGTGCCCGGGGGTCGAGACCTTCAGCGGCCCCGAGGGCCTGGGCCGCATGCTCGCGCGCAGCGACGTGCTCGTGTGCCTGCTGCCGCTCACGTCCGAGACGCAGGGCCTGCTCGATGCGCGGCTCTTTGCCCAGCTGCCGCGCGGGGCCTTCGTCGTCAACGTCTCGCGCGGCGCCTT
>CAILKA010000566.1 GCA_903834645.1 uncultured beta proteobacterium | reverse complement strand
CGAGGTGCCGTGCGCCACGCCGACGAGGCCGATCGTGCGCGCATCGTCACGCAGCGGAGCGGGCGCCAGGTTCCCGGGAACAGCCAGTGGAGTCGACACCGCGCGATCGTACCTGTTACTCGGCTAGCATAGGCGTTTTCCCGGACTTCCGGGCCGAGGCTTGCCAAGCCGTGCGCCCTCCCCTGCCGCGATGACGGACGTCACCATCGAGTACACGCGCCCCGACGCCCAGGGCACGAGCTGCACCGCGCAGGCCTGGGCCCGGGTGCCCGCACCGCTGTCACGGCGCGAGCGCGAGGCCCTTGCCGCGCGCGCCGCCGAATTGCTGCGGGCGCGCCAGGCCGTGCTCGTGGCCCACTACTACGTGGACGGCGACCTGCAGGATCTCGCCCTGGCCACTGGTGGCTGCGTGGCCGACTCGCTCGAGATGGCACGCTTCGGGCGCACGCATGCCGCGGCCACGCTGG
The DNA here is from genome assembly GCA_903834645.1 of uncultured beta proteobacterium. Lineage (GTDB taxonomy): Bacteria > Pseudomonadota > Gammaproteobacteria > Burkholderiales > Burkholderiaceae_C > Rubrivivax. Next base: position 2,038 of record CAILKA010000566.1, on the reverse strand, counting down.
TGGTGGCAGGGGTGCGGTTCATGGGTGAGACAGCCAAGATCCTGTCGCCGGGCAAGCGCGTGCTGATGCCCGAGCTGGAGGCCACCTGCTCGCTCGACCTGGGCTGCCCTCCCGAGGCCTTCTCCACCTTCTGCGACGCCCACCCGGATCGGCAGGTCGTCGTCTATGCCAACACCAGTGCCGCGGTGAAGGCGCGCGCCGACTGGATGGTGACGAGCTCCTGCGCCCTGGGGATCGTGCGCCACCTGCACGAACAGGGGCACAAGATCCTGTGGGCTCCTGACCGGCACCTGGGTCGCTGGATCCGCGAGCAGACTGGCGCCGACATGGTGCTCTGGGACGGCGCGTGCATCGTGCACGACGAGTTCAAGGGTGCCGAGCTCGAAGCGCTGCGCCTGGAGCATCCGCAGGCGCAGGTGCTCGTTCACCCGGAGTCTCCCGCCAGCGTGGTGGCGCAGGCCGATGTCGTGGGCTCGACATCGCAGCTGCTGCGTGCCGTCGTGGAGGGCAGTGCCGGCACCTACATCGTGGCCACCGACAACGGCCTGATGCACCGCATGCGCCAGCTCGCCCCGGGCAAGACGCTGCTGGAGGCGCCCACTGCCGGGCAGGGTGCCACCTGCAAGAGCTGCGCGCACTGCCCCTGGATGGCCATGAACGCGCTACAGGGCGTGGTCGATTGCCTGGAGCGCGGCACCGGCGAGATCGTCGTGGAGGAGGCCGTGCGCACCCGGGCCGCCCGCTGCATCGAGCGCATGCTCGACTTCACCGCACGCCACCCCGAGGCCCTGGCCAGCGCTCCGGCGGGCTTCGTGCGCCACCTGGGCGCGGTCTGAGCCTTCGCCACGGCGCCTCGATATGACCGCATCCGCCTTCGCCGATCACGACGAGACCCTCGAGGAAGCCCGCGCGCGCAACGTGCGCGACGCGCTCGCCGAGGACATCGGCCGCGCCGACTGGACGAGCCTGCTCGTGCCGCCCGAGCGCCGCGTACGGGCGCGCGTGGTGGTGCGCGAGCACGCCGTGCTGTGTGGGCGGGAGTGGTTCGATGCGTGCCTGCTTGCCCTGGATCCGCAGGCGCGCCTGGCGTGGGCCTATGCCGATGGCGCGGACATGTCCGCCGGTGACGCCGTCTGCGAGATCGACGCACAGGCACGTGCGTTGCTTTCGGCCGAGCGTCCGGCGCTGAACTTCCTGCAATTGCTGTCGGCCACCGCCACGGCCACGCGCGCTCACGTGCGCGCGATCGAGGGTGCCTCGCCCAACCCGCAAGGCTGCGCGGTGCTCGACACCCGCAAGACGCTGCCCGGGCTGCGCCAGGCCCAGAAGTACGCGGTGCGCACCGGAGGCGGGCGCAACCAGCGCCTGGCGCTGTGGCACGGCATCCTGATCAAGGAAAACCACATCGCCGCCGCTGGCGGCATCGGCCCCGTGCTGGCCCAGGCCCGCGCCCTGCAGGCCGGGGTGGACATCCAGATCGAGGTCGAGAGCCTGGCGCAGCTGCGCCAGGCGCTGCGATGCGGCGCCACCAGCATCTTGCTGGACAACTTCGAGCTCGCGCAGATGCGCGAAGCGGTGGCCATCACGGCCGGGCAGGCGCTGCTCGAAGCCTCGGGTGGCGTCGCGCTCGAGCAGCTGCGCGCCATCGCGGCCACCGGCGTGGACCGCGTGTCCATCGGGCGCCTGACCAAGGACGTCAAGGCCGTCGATTACTCGCTGCGGGTACTCGACTGAGGGGGCGCAACCGCCCTGAACGGGGGGTCGCAGTGTGACAGGCTTGGCAGCTACGATGCCCGGCATGCAGCGAGCAGACTCACACCCTGATTCCCAAGGCACCGAGTCGGTCCTGGATTTCGGCTCCGTTCGCAACCACCACGAGCGTGCGGTGTTCCGCGCCGTGCTCGAGGCCTCCCCGCACTTTCCGGGAGTGGCGGGTCGGCAGGAGTTGCTCGTCGACGTGGCCTGCGTCGCGCTCAACAGGTTGTCGCCCCGCTACATCCGGGACGAGTCGACCTACTCCTACCACGTGCGCGAGCGT
>CAILKA010000565.1 GCA_903834645.1 uncultured beta proteobacterium | reverse complement strand
GGGCACGACGAGTACTGGTCGGGCGCGCAGCGCGCGAACGTGGAGGCTGCGCGCGACGCGGGTCTGCACCTGGCCTTCTTCAGCGGCAACGAGGTGTTCTGGAAGACACGCTGGGAGCCGAGCCTGGACACCTCGCGCACGCCCTACCGCACGCTCGTGTCGTACAAGGAGACCCTCGCCAACGCCAAGATCGACCCCCTCCCGGCCTGGACCGGCACCTGGCGCGATGCCCGCTTCTCCCCGCCTGCCGATGGTGGTCGCCCCGAGAACGCGCTGACCGGGCAGCTCTTCCTCGTCAACGACGGCGCGACCGCCGGCATCACCGTGCCGGCCGCCGAGGGCCGGCTGCGGTTGTGGCGCGACACGCCCCTGGCCACGCAGGCGCCCGGGGCCAGCATCACGCTGCCGCTGGGCACACTCGGCTACGAATGGGACGTGGACGCCGACAACGGTGTGCGCCCGCCCGGGCTGATGCGGCTGTCCAGCACCACGGTGGCCAACGCCCCGGTGCTGCAGGACAACGGCTCGAACTACGCTCCGGGCACGGCCACGCACGCGCTGACGCTGTACCGGCACGCCGGCGGAGCGCTCGTGTTCGGTGCCGGCACCGTGCAGTGGTCCTGGGGGCTGGACGCCACGCACGACCGCGCCGGCACGCCTGCCGATGCGCGCATCCAGCAGGCCACCGTGAACCTGCTGGCCGACATGGGGGTGCAGCCAGCCACCTTGCAGGCCGGCCTCGTGAAAGCCAGCACCTCGACCGACACCGCGCCACCCACCTCGACGATCACGGCGCCGGCAGCCGGCGCAAGCGTGGAGGCGGGGACGCTGGTGAGCGTGAGCGGCACCGCAGCCGATGCCGGCGGCGGGCGCGTGGGCGGCGTGGAAGTGTCCACCGACGGCGGCACAACCTGGCGCCGTGCCGTGGGGCGCGAGTCCTGGTCCTACGGCTGGACCCCCGCCGCGACGGGCGCGGCCGTGCTGCGCAGCCGCGCGGTGGACGACAGCGGCCGGCTGGAGACACCTGCAGCCGGGATCGGCGTCACCGTCAATCCGGCTTCGGTGAGCTGCCCCTGCACGCTGTGGCCCCCCAGTGCCGTGCCCGCCATCCTCGCCGACCCCGACACCGTGGGCGTGACACTGGGTGTGCGCGTGACGGTGCTGCGCGACGGCTTCATCTCCGTCGTGCGGTTCTACAAGGCCTCCACCAACACCGGCACCCACGTGGGCGCGCTGTGGAGCACGGGTGGCCAGCTGCTGGCGCAGGCCACGTTCACGAACGAGACGGCCAGCGGCTGGCAGCAGGTCAACTTCGCCAACCCCGTGGCCGTCAAGGCCGGCACGACGGTCGTGGCCGGCTACTTCGCGCCCAGGGGCCGCTACTCCTCCACCCTCGACTACTACGCCACGGCGCCGACCGTGAACGGCCCGCTCGTGGCCCCGCAGAGCGTCACCGGGGCCGGCAACGGGCTGTACCGCTACGGGTCGAGCCTGGCTTTCCCGAACGCCACCTGGCGCGCAGCGAACTACTGGGTGGACGTGGTGTACGTGCCCTGAGTGCGGGCTGGACGGACAGGCGTCGGCTCTGGCACGATGCCGACATGGCCACCCTGCACCCCGACGAGATTGCCCATTACCAGCAAGAAGGCTGGGTCGTCCCGCGCTTCCGGCTGCCGCAGGCGCACGTGGCCACGATGGCAGCAGCCCTGGACGAACTGCTGCGCCTGAACCCGGGCGTGCGCCCCGAGAAGCTCGTCTCCGCCCACGTGGAGGGCGACAACGGCGAGGGCGTGCGCGGCGTGCGCCACTTCCTGGACCTCGCGCGCCACCCCGACCTCGTCGAGCTCGTCAGCGGCGTGATCGGCGAGGACGTGATCCTGTGGGGCTGCCACGTGTTCTGCAAGCCCGCGGGCCAGGGCTACGAGACGCCCTGGCACCAGGACGGCCACTACTGGCCGATCCGGCCGCTGGCCACCTGCACCGTGTGGGTGGCGCTGGAGCCCTCCACGCGCGCCAACGGCTGCCTGCGGGTGATCCCACGCTCGCACCAGGGCCAGCGGCTGCACCCGCACCTGCACGAGGACCGCAGCGACCTCACGCTGAACCAGCGCATGGCCAATGGCACCTTCGACGAGGCGGCAGCGGTGGACCTCGAGCTCGAGCCCGGCCAGATGTCGCTGCACGACGTCTACATGATCCATGGCGCGGCAGCCAACACCTCGGGCCAGCGGCGCACGGGCGTGGCGCTGCGCTACATGCCCGCCACCTCCGTCTTCGAGCGTGACCTGCGGCCCGTGGACGGCCAGTCGGGTGTGCCGGTGAACTTCGCGCAGCGCCCGATCTGGCTGTTGCGGGGGGTGGATCGCAGCGGGCGCAACGACTTCAGCGTCGGCCACCGAAGCTGAGCACGCCAGTGGCCAGCGCGGTGCCCAGCAGGATCACGCCGCCTGCTGCCACCATCGTCAGGGTCACGACTTCGCCCAGGAAGACACTTCCCCACAGGGTGCCGAAGAAGGGGATCAGGAAGGTCACCGAAATCGCCCGAGCCGGCCCGAGCCGCGCGATGAGCCGAAAGTACAGGAAGTAGGCCGCGCCCGTGCACAGCACACCCAGCGCGACCACGCCCGCCCAGGCCAGGGCGGAAGGCGCGCTTGCCGGCCAGGCCCACCAGGCCACCGGTGCCAGCACCAGCGCCCCGAGCAGCTGACTGCCCGCGGCCACCGCCACGGGCGGCACCCCCGACAGCCAGCGCTTGACGAGGTTCGCGCCCAGCCCGTAGCCGAGTGTGGCGCCCAGGCAGGCCAGCACGGCCCAGCCGGTGGCCATGCCGTGCGCGTCGGGGCGGAACCGAGCCTCCCCGCCGGCCAGCGCCACCACCCCCGCCAGGCCGATCAGCAGGCCCAGCGCGCGCAGCCGGCTCGGCCGCTCACCAAGCCACCACCACGCGATCGCCGCCGCCCACAGCGGGGAGGTGGCGTTGAACACCGCCGACAGCCCCGTGGTGACGGCCAGCGCGGCGTAGCTGTAGGCGATGAAGGGCAGGACCGAATTGACGATGCCCACCGCGCCGATCGCGCCAGCATGCCCGCGCAGCGCTGCACCGATTCCCGCGGCACCGGCCAGCGGGGCCAGCACGAGCGCAGCCAGCGCCATGCGGACCCAGGTCATCGCCACGGGCCCGAAATCTGCCGCTCCCAGGCGCATGAACAGGAACGAGGCGCCCCACAGCGCTGCCAGGGCGAGCAGTTCCAGGACGTCGGAGGTTTTCAAGGCGCGGGCTGCCGGGGTCGCGGCCATCTTATCGGCTCAACCCGGGGCGGCGCCGGCCGTGGAACAATCTGAGCGGCCCCCCCGATTCCTCACCCGCCACTTCGGAACCTCCCCATGCGCGTGCACGCCTCGATCTTCAAGGCCTATGACATCCGCGGCATCGTCGGCAAGACGATCGATGAGCGCTTCGCCGAGCACCTGGGCCGTGCCTTCGGCAGCGAGGCCGTGGCCGCCGGCGAGCGCGCCGTGGCCGTGGGTCGAGACGGGCGCCTGTCCGGCCCGGGCCTGACCGCCGCGCTCATCCGCGGCCTGGCCTCCACGGGGCTGGACGTGGTCGACCTCGGCCCCGTCACCACGCCGATGCTCTACTACGTGGCCGCCACCCGCGGCGCGCACGGCTGCCGCTCGGGCATCCAGGTCACGGGCAGCCACAACCCGAAGGACTACAACGGCTTCAAGATGGTGCTGGGCGGGCGCGCCATCTACGGCGAGGACATCCAGAAGCTGCGCGCGCGCATCGAGGCCGAGGACTACGTGAAGAAGCGTGGCCGCTCGGCGAAGATGGACATCGTGGCCGAGTACACGCACCGCATCGCAACCGATGCGAAGCTTGCCCGGCCGATGAAGATCGTGGTCGATTCGGGCAACGGCATCCCCGGCGCCTCCTCGCCCGCGGTGCTGCGCGCGCTGGGCTGCACGGTCGACGAGATGTACTCGGAAGTCGACGGCGATTTCCCCAACCACCACCCCGACCCGAGCAAGCCCGAGAACCTGGCCGAGCTCATCGCGCGCGTGAAGTCCACCGACGCCGAGCTGGGCCTGGCCTTCGACGGCGACGGCGACCGTCTGGGCATTGTCACGAAGGATGGGCAGATCATCTACCCGGACCGCCAGCTGATGCTGCTGGCGCGCGACGTGCTCTCGCGCAACCGCGGCGCCACCGTCATCTTCGACGTCAAGTGCACGCAGCGCCTGGCCCCGGCCATCCGCAAGGCCGGTGGCGTGCCCATGATGTACAAGACCGGCCACTCGCTCATCAAGGCGAAGATGAAGGAGATCGGCGCGCCGATCGCCGGCGAGATGAGCGGCCACATCTTCTTCGGCGAGCGCTGGTATGGCTTCGACGACGCCACCTACACCGCCGCGCGCGTGCTCGAGATCCTGTCGCGCAGCGCCGACCCGAGCGCCGTGCTCAACGCGCTGCCCACCAGCCACTCCACGCCCGAGCTCAACGTGCCGTGCGCCGAGGGTGAGCCCCGGCGCGTGGTGGAGGCGATGCAGAAGGCGGTGAACTTCCCCGGCGCGGAGATCAACACGATTGACGGCGTGCGCGCCGACTGGCCCGACGGCTTCGGCCTGTGCCGCGCCTCCAACACCACGCCCGTGCTGGTGCTGCGCTTCGAGGGCCACACGCGCAAGGCCCTGCACCGCATCGAGGCCGACTTCATGGCGGCGCTCAAGGCCGTCAAGCCCGACGCCCGCATCGAGGCCGCCGCGCATTGAGCGCTGCGCTGCGCCAGGCCTTGGCCCGCGGGCTCTACGCCACGGTGCTGAGGCTGGCCACGCCGCTGTGGCTGGCGCGCTTGTGGTGGCGCGGCGCGCGCGAGCCGATGTACCGCGCGCACCTGGCCGAGCGGCTGGGCTTCGGGCCGCAGCCCGCAGCCACTGGCGCCCTGTGGGTGCACGCGGTGTCGCTGGGCGAGACGCGTGCCGCCTGGGCGCTCGTGCAGGCCCTGCGTGCGCGCGTGCCAGGCCTGCGGCTGTTGCTCACCCACGGCACCGGCACCGGGCGCGAGGCCGGTCTTGCGCTGCTGCAGCCCGGCGATGTGCAGGCCTGGCTGCCCATCGACACCCCGGGAGCGGTGCGCCGCTTTCTTGCCCGCCATCGGCCGGCCGCTGGCGTGCTGTTGGAGACCGAGGTGTGGCCGATGCTGCTGCACGAGGCTGAGACCGCCGGTGTGCCGATGGTACTGGCCAATGCGCGGCTGAGCCCGAAGAGCCTGCGCCGCGGGCAGCGCTACGCCGCGCTGCTGCGCCCGGCAGTGGCCTCGCTGCGCCTGGTGCTCGCGCAGACCGAGGCCGACGCGCAGCGCCTGCGCGCGATGGGTGCGCGGGCGCCTGTCGTCTGCGGCAACCTCAAGTTCGACCTCTCGCCCGATGCGGCGCTCGTTGCCACGGGCCGGCGCTGGCGCGAGCGGCTCGCGCGCCCGGTGGTGCTGGCCGCCGTGACGCGCGAAGGGGAGGAGGGAGCGCTGCTGCGGGTCTGGCAGGCGCGCAGCCAGGCACCCGACGCTGCGCCCCTGCCTCTGCTCGTGATCGTGCCGCGTCACCCGCAGCGCTTCGACGAGGTCGCCGCGCTCGTGCAGGCAGCCGGGCTCCCGTTCGTGCGGCGCAGCGCCTTCCCTGCAGGCGGTGCCGGCAGCGAGCCCTTCCCGCACGAGGCCTGGCCCGACGAGGCAGGAGCGGCAGCTGTCTGGCTGGGCGACACGCTGGGCGAGATGTCGCTCTATTACGGCCTGGCCGACGTGGCGTTGCTGGGTGGCAGCTTCGAGCCGCTGGGCGGCCAGAACCTCATCGAGGCCGCCGCCTGCGGCTGCCCCGTCGTGATGGGCCCGCACACCTTCAACTTCGCCGAGGCGGCCGCACTGGCGCTGCAGGCCGGTGCCGCCCGGCGCGTGGGCAGCCTGGAAGAGGGCGTGCAGGCAGCCCTGGGCTGGCTGGCAGACCCGGCGCGTCCGGAGGACGGCACGCGCGCGCGTACTTTTGCCGAGGCGCACCGCGGCGCTGCGGCGCGCATGGCCGACGCGATCGCCGCGCCGCTGCTGCGGAGCTGAAGGCCGGCGCGCTCAGCCGCGCAGGAGGTCCAGCCGCAGCGCGGAGGTGGTGCCGGGGAACACCTGGCGGTCCAGCGCGGCGGTGGACACGCCGAGGTGGTCGCCCATCACGCTGCGAAAGACCGCGCGCAGGTCGGTGGTCGTGCGCAGGTCGCGCCCCTCGTAGCGGTCGCGCGCGGCCAGGCCTGGCCAGTCGGCGAGCACGCGCGAGCCGGCCACCGCTCCGCCGAGCACGAAGGCAGCCCCGCCGCTTCCATGGTCGGTGCCCATCGTGCCGTTGGCGGCCACCTGGCGCCCGAACTCCGTCACGACGACGACCACCGTTCGCCCCCACGCGCCATGGGCTTCCGGCGCGCCCAGCACGTCGCGGATCGCCCCCAGCGACGCATCGAGCGTGCGCAGCCCGTTGGCCAGCGCGCCGTTGGGCGCGGCCTGGTTGGCGTGCGTGTCCCAGCCGCCGAGTTCGAGCACCGCCGCCTGCGGGCCGCCTGGCCGCACCAGGAACTCTGCCGCGCGCCGCGCCAGCGCCACTGCGGGGCGCCCTGCCGCGCCGGCCG
>CAILKA010000564.1 GCA_903834645.1 uncultured beta proteobacterium | reverse complement strand
TCTTCGACACGGCGGCGTACAGGACACGCAACCTCAAGCCTGGCTCCAGGCTGCAGCAAGTCGGCGCAGCCTTCGCGGCGCTGCAAGAGCAGCTTGGCACTTCGAGCAGGGGACGTACCCTTCCGAGAGCCTCTCGACCTGGGCCAGGGTCCAGAGTCGGTTCGGATTGGATCCACGCCAACCTTCCCGGATTGAGCCGCGGCCCCGCACTCGACAAGCTTCGCTTCGAGCTGCGCAACGTGCGTTGGGCTCAACGCATGGATGAACACGCCCAGGCGCGACGGACTGGATTGATGTACGTCCTCGGGGCCAGCCACCTGCTCGATTTCGAGCACTTCGACGGTCTGCTCACGCTGCTGAAGCGGCGCGGCTTCCGGGTTGAGGTCGTGCAGTAGCCCACCGCCCGGTGGTGCGAGTGGGGTCCATGCCGCCCTCTCGGTCCAGGACGTCGCCCAGGCATACGGAGCAACCGGGCACGGCGACCTGAGCCAGCCTGACAGGCAGGAGTTCACGCCTTGAGCCCTCCTGGAGGCGCGCCAGCGTGTCATCACCTCAAGTGCAGGTCGCACGGCAGCGCACACACCGCACTTCCGTGAAGGATGCACGGGCCTGCAGGCCTCAAGTCCGGTTCAATCGATCCCCTGAATCGAGGATTGCGCCGCACAGCGTTCGTGCTGGGCCACGCCACCCGATGCCGTGCGCTTTCCAGGGAGCCCAAAATGAAGAATCCGTGTTCGAACCATCCAGGTCGCATCCGTCAGCTTTGCTGGCTGATCGGGCTCGCAGTGGCCAGTGCCGGTGCGGGTGTCCAGGCAGCGGGAGGCAGCGGCGTACCGGGCCTGCCCGGCCCGACTGGAGTTGCCGTCAGCAACAGCCTGCCGGGCCTGCCTGGCGCGACCGGCGGCACCATCAGCAACAGCCTGCCGGGCCCGGCGGGCGCGACTGGCGGTTCCATCAGCGTCGTCCTCGACGAGGGCACACCCCTGCCGGGCGGGCGCGGCGATCTGGCCGTCTCCCAGGACGTGCTGGACGTGATCAATGGCGTCACCCCCGTCACCGCCACTTCCCCTGTTGCCTACTGGGCCCGCTACAGCGGAGCGACGCTGCAGGTGCAGCTGATCGTCAACGGGCAGCCCGACGCCAGCGGCTCGATGGCCGGGCTGCGCACGGCCATCACGGCGATGGGCGGCACCGTGGTTCGCGAGTTCAGCACCACGGACCAGCTGGCCATCGTCCTGCCCGGCCGCCTTGTGTTGAGCCTGGCCTCGCGGCACGACGTGGTGAGCATCTCCGCCAATCGGCTGACGACGCGCTCGCAGAGCGTGCTCCAGCAGCTCGTCGGCGTGCCCACCGCAAGCCTGCCGGTGGCCACGCGCAACGGGCGCTACGACGGCACGGGCGTGGGCATTGCCATCCTCGACTCTGGTGTGATGGCTACGCACCGCCACTTCCTGACGGCCGGCGCGGGCCCCTCGCGCGTGCGCAACGTGGCCGACTTCGTGCGCGACGATGTCGCCTCGGCACCCACGGGCAGCAACTGGACCGCCACCCCAGCATCGGTCATGTGGAACCGATTCCTGGCAGCGCCCGTGTCGGCGCTGCCAGGCCAGCGGCGGGACGCGTGCGGCAACGCGGTACCCGTCGCCAAGCAGCGCACTGCCGGCTTCGCCGACGGACACGGGCACGGCACACACGTGGCGGCGATTGCCGCCGGGGACGCGCGGGGCACCGGCTCCGTCGATGCCAGCGGCATCGCCCCCGGGGCACACATCTTCGACGTGCGGGTGCTCGACAACAACGGCGCAGGCCAGACGAGCGACGTGATCGCCGGCATCGAGTGCGTCATCCGCCGCGCCCGCGAGAGCGCCGCCACGGGCTTCAACATCCGGGTGCTGAATCTCAGCCTGGCTGCCAACTCCACCGAGAGCTACCTCACCGATCCGCTCAGCCGTGCCGCACGCGCGGCGTCCGCTGCGGGCATCGTCGTGGTTGCCGCGGCGGGCAACTACGGACAGATCAGGGACAGCGCCGGCGTGACACGCGAGGCCTACGGCCGCATCGGCTCGCCCGGCCACGAGCCTTCCGTGATCACCGTGGGCGCCGTCAACTACCGCTACACCCCGTCGAGGTTGGACGACACGGTCGCCAACTTCAGCTCGCGCGGCCCCACGCGTGGTGCGTGGAAGGCCTCGCCGTCGATGACCCTGCGAGACCACCTGCTCAAGCCCGACATCGTGGCCCCCGGCAACCGGCTGCTGGCGGCGCTGGCCACCGACATGGCCGGGACTGTCACGAACATGGTCAAGGGTGTGCCCTCCCTGGAGCCGGACGTCTACAAGCGCCTGCCTGCCGGCTTCAAGCTCGCCGAGCTGAGCGGCACGTCGATGGCCGCCCCGGTCATCGCGGGCTCAGCTGCCGTGCTGCTGCAGGCCAACCCGGGCCTGACGCCGCCGCTGGTGAAGGCCATGCTGCAGTACACGGCCGCGCCGCTGGCCGCGGGCAACCTGCTGCAGCAGGGCCTGGGCATGGTGAACCTGGTGGGAGCCGTGAGCGTGGCCGAGACGCTGAGGACGGACATCGCACCAGCCTTCGGCTCGCCCACCCTCGCAGCCGGCACGCCTCTCCTCAAGCCGGGCCGCACGCTGCCTGCGCCGCAGACATCGACCTACGAGACGCTGAACTGGAGCCAGATGGTGTATGCGGGTGGCAACCGCATCTTCGCGGGCAGCACCCTGCTCACCACGATGCAGCCCATCTGGGACCCGAGCGTGTCCTGGGGTCCGCACTTCACGCTGCGCACCCGGGTGAGCTTCAAGTCGTCCTCCGGGACCAGCACGGGCGGCGCCATGATGCCGGTGGGGACAGGCGGGCTCGGTGAACTCGGCGGGCAGCCGAGCACGGGCGGGGCAAGCGGCGGTAGCGCCCCGGGCTTCAGGGTCACGACCGGCCTGATGCGCTCCAGCGGGCTGCTGACGGCCGGGGTACGGCGCGCCACCGGGCTGGTGGGCACGTACAGCGGCCCCGGCACCGGCACCGGCCCGTTCTTCCAGGTGCTCAGCCTGCGCAACCTGATCGCAACGGGCGCGGGCTCGCTCCTGACGGGCAGCGGCCTGACCCTCAGCGAAGGGCTGACCTTGAGCGAGGGCCTCACCCTTAGCGAAGGCCTGACCTTGAGCGAGGGCCTCACCCTCAGCGAGGGCCTGACCCTGAGCGAGGGCCTCACGCTCAGCGAAGGCCTCACCCTGAGCGAAGCGCTGCGCGGAGAGTGACACGCCCCGGCACCGGGACGGGCTCGCAGGAGTCGGCCCGGTGCGCCGAAAACGGCAGGCCTGTCCAAGGAAATCCCGCTCAGCCGCCGACTTTCAGGCAGGTCTGCGCCAACCTCACCCAGTAGCTCGCCCCGGTCGACAGGCACGCATCGTTGAAGTCGTAGCCGGAGTTGTGGACCATGCAGCCGCCCTCGCTGCCTTCGCCGTTGCCGATGAAGACGTAGCAGCCGGGCACCTTCTCCAGGAAGAAGGCGAAGTCCTCGCTGCCGGTCTCGGGGGAGCGGGAGAGATCGAGAGCCTGCGGGCCGATCCAGTCGCGGATCACCTCGCGGCACAGCTCGGTGTGCGCCGGATCGTTGACGAGCACGGGATAGCGCCGGATGTAGTTCACGTCGGCCGTGGCGCCGAAGACGGCGGCCTGCGCATGCGCGATCTCGGTGATGCGCTGCTGCAGCAGGTCGCGGATCTCGGGGCGGAAGGCGCGCACGGTCAGGCGCAGCTCCACCTCACCGGGAATCACGTTGGGTGCCTCGCCGGCCAGGAAGGCGCCCACCGTCACGATGCCGGCATCCAGCGGCGGCACGTTGCGGCTGACGATGGTCTGCAGCGCCATCACCATCGCGCTGGCGGCCACCACCTGGTCGGTGGCGTGCTGGGGAATGGCGCCGTGGCCACCCTTGCCCTTGACCTTGATGATGCAGGTGTCCGCGCTCGCCAGCGCCGGGCCGGGCACGGCAGCGAACTTGCCCGCCGGCAGCCCAGGCATGTTGTGCATGCCGTACATGGCGTCGCAAGGGAAGAGGTCGAGAAAACCGTCCTCGAGCATCTTGCGCGCACCACCCAGCCCCTCCTCGGCCGGCTGGAAGACGACGTGCAGGATGCCGTCGAAGCGCTGCGTGGCGGCCAGGTGACGCGCCGCCGACAGCAGCATCGCCGTGTGCCCATCGTGCCCGCAGGCGTGCATCTTGCCGAACACCTTGCTCGCCCAGGGCTTGCCACTGGTCTCCTTGATCGGCAGCGCGTCCATGTCGGCGCGCAGCCCGATGCGCCGCGTGCTCGTGCCAACCTTGAGCGTGCCCACCACGCCCGTCACGCCCAGGCCACGGTGCACCTCGTAGCCCCAGCGCTGCAGGCACTCGGCCACAAGGTCGGCGGTGGCGTTCTCCTCGTAGGCGAGCTCGGGGTTCTCGTGGATGCGGCGGCGAATGGCCACCATCTCCGCCTCGTGGGCGCGGATCTCGTCGAGGGCGGGCAGCAGGCTTTGCGGGGCGTTCATCGGTGGAAGACCTTCCTGGGCAGGCAAGCGGATGCGGAGGAAACAGCGTGGCGGGGCCCGGCCCGGGCCCGCTCAGGCTGGATTTTGCCTCGTGCGGGGGCCGCAGCCCGCGCCAGCGCCCCGCCCGCCGCGGCACCCCCCACAATGGCCCCCATGGCGCGCGATGCGAAGACCCTCTACAGCTGCCGCGACTGCGGCGCCACGAGCCCGAAGTGGCTGGGCAAGTGCCCGGCCTGCGAGGCGTGGAACACGCTGGAGGAAACGCTCGCCGAGCCCGCTGCGGGCAGCGTGAAGAACCGCTTCCAGGCCCTGGCCAGGAGCCAGCCGGTGGCCACCCTCAGCGAGATCGAGGCGGCCGACTTCGAGCGCAGCCCCACCGGCCAGGAGGAGCTCGACCGCGTGCTCGGCGGCGGGCTCGTGGCCGGCGGCGTGGTGCTGATCGGCGGCGACCCCGGCATCGGCAAGAGCACGCTGCTGCTGCAGGCGCTGGACGCCTTGTCGGCGCAGGCGAAGGTGCTCTACGTGAGCGGCGAGGAAAGCGGCGCCCAGGTGGCGCTGCGCGCGCGCCGTCTCGGCCTGTCGGGCCGGCAGGTGCGCGTGCTCGCCGAGATCTCGCTCGAGCGCATCGTGGCCACGATCGAGGCCGAGGCGCCGGCTTTTTGCGTCATCGACTCGATCCAGACGATCTATTCCGAGCAGCTCAGCTCGGCCCCAGGCTCGGTGGCGCAGGTGCGCGAGTGCGCGGCGCAGCTCACGCGCGTGGCCAAGACGCGCGGCTGCGCGATGGTGCTCGTGGGCCACGTGACCAAGGA
>CAILKA010000563.1 GCA_903834645.1 uncultured beta proteobacterium | reverse complement strand
GGTGTACGACTCGTCGATGCACCATCACATCGCCGACCGCATGCGGCTGGAGGCCGACCTCGCGCAGGCGATCCAGGAGAGCAAGCTCTCGCTGGTCTTCCAGCCCCTGTTCCAGCTGCGCCCCTACCGCCTGACGGGCTTCGAGGCGTTGTGCCGCTGGGTGCACCCCGAGCGCGGCCCAATTCCGCCGAGCCACTTCATCCAGCTCGCCGAGGAGTCTGGGCTCGTGGCCTCGCTCACGCCGTGGGTCATCCAGTCTTCGGTGCAGCAACTGGCCTCGTGGCGCCGCATGGCGCCGCACCTGGCGCACCTGACGGTCAACGTGAACGTGTCGGGGCGTGACCTCGCCTTGCAGAACTTCGCGCCCTGCGTGAAGGATGCGTTGGCCGAGGCCGGCCTGCCGCCGGCGAACCTGACGCTGGAGATCACCGAGACCTCCCTGATGCACCGCATGGATACGGCGCTGGACGTGATGCAGGGGCTGCGCGACCACGGCGTGCAGTTCGCGATCGACGACTTCGGCACCGGTTACTCTTCGCTGGCCTACCTGAGCAGCCTGCCCATCGACGGGCTGAAGATCGACCGCTCGTTCATCAACGGCATGGACCGCGGCCTGCACAACGTCGAGATCGTGCGGGCGGTGAACCGGCTGGGCCAGGCGCTGGGCAAGAAGGTGGTGGCCGAGGGCATCGAGACGCAGCAGCAGCTCGAGCAGTTGCGCGCAATGGAGATCCACACCGGGCAGGGCTACCTGCTGGCGCGGCCGATGCTGGCGGAGAAGGTGCCCGAGCTGCTCTTCGGGCAGTCGGCCTGGGCCGGCCAGCGCGCCTGAGGCGCTACAGCGCCTCGGAGGCGAAATCGGCCAGGCGCGAGCGCTCGCCGCGCGCGAGCATCACGTGGCCACCATGCGGCCAGCCCTTGAAGCGGTCCACCGCGTAGGTCAGGCCCGAGGAACCTTCGGTGAGGTAGGGCGTGTCGATCTGCGCGAGGTTGCCCAGGCACACGATCTTCGTGCCCGGGCCGGCGCGCGTGATGAGCGTCTTCATCTGCTTGGGCGTGAGGTTCTGCGCCTCGTCGATGATGACGAACTTGTTCAGGAACGTGCGCCCGCGCATGAAGTTCAGGCTCTTGATGCGCACCTTGCTGCGCACGAGCTCGTTCGTGGCCGCGCGCCCCCACTCGCCAGCGCCGCCATCGGTGCGAGCGAGCACCTCGAGGTTGTCGTCCAGCGCCCCCATCCAGGGGCCCATCTTCTCTTCCTCGGTGCCGGGCAGGAAGCCGATGTCTTCACCCACGGGCACCGTCACGCGCGTGACGATGATCTCGCTGTAGCGGCGATCGTCGAGCACCTGCGTGAGGGCGGCTGCCAGCGTCATCAGCGTCTTGCCGGTGCCCGCGGTGCCGGTCAGCGTGATGAAGTCGCAATCGGGATCCATCAGCAGGTTGAGCGCGAAGTTCTGCTCCCGGTTGCGCGCGTTCACGCCCCACACGGCATGGCGCGGGCTGGAGTAGTCGCGCAGCGTGCGCAGCACCGCCGTGGCGCCGGTGATCTCGGTCACCCGCGCATGCAGCGCCGGGGCGCCGGGCGGCTCGAGGTAGACGAACTGGTTGATGTGCAGGCTCGGCACCAGCGGCCCGCTGATGCGGTAGTAGGTCAGGCCGCCCTGGGTCCAGCTTTCCACCGTCTTGCCGTGGTGGTCCCAGAAGTCGGCCGGCAGGGGCAGCACGCCCGTGTAGAGCAGGTCGCCGTCTTCGAGCGTCTTGTCGTTGAAGTAATCCTCGGCCGGCAGGCCGAGTGCGCGCGCCTTGACGCGCATGTTGATGTCCTTGGATACCAGCACGACCTCGCGCCCGGCGTGGGTCTCGCGCAAGGTCTGCACGACTCCCAGGATCTGGTTGTCGGCCTTGCCCTGCGGCAGCCCCTGCGGCAGCCGGATGTCGAAGTGGGTGGTCTGGAAGTACAGGCGCCCGGCGGCCTCGCGGTGGCCCGTCTTGGCCAGCGGGATGCCCGACTGCGCATCGAGCATCGAGCCCGAGGCGAGGGCGTCCAGGTCACGGCTGACCTGGCGCGCGTTGCGCGCGACCTCGCTCATGCCCTTCTTGTGGTTGTCGAGCTCCTCCAGCGTGATCATCGGCAGGAACACGTCGTGCTCGGCGAACCGGAAGAGGCTCATCGGGTCGTGCATCAGCACGTTGGTGTCGAGCACGAACAGCTTGGCCGGGCCCTTGGCAGGAGGGGCGCTACGGGCGGCGCTGCGCGCCGGGCGCGCCGGGCGGGCGGGCGCAGGGGCAGGGGCGGGGGCAGGGGCAGGGGCAGGGGCAGGGGCAGGGGCAGGGGCAGGCACGGGCGAGGCCACGAGAGCACTCGCGCGCGAAGGCGCCGATGCCCGTGGCGGCGGCGCAGGAGTTGGCGCGGGAGGCTCGGTTCGAGCCGGGGCAGCCACAGGCGGTTGGGCCTCAGCGGCCCGCGATCGCGAACGGGAACCGGACGAACCAGCCGCCTCCTGCGGCCCCTCGCCGAGGATCGCAGCGCGCCGGGCGGGCGGCTTGGGAAGAGGCATGTGCGGGACGACGGCGGCGGTGGGCGGCCGTCGCGTCAGGCCTTGTCCAGGCCCTTGACTGCCTTGAGCACGTCCTCGACATGCCCGGCCACCTTGATGCCGCGCCACTCGACCCGCAGGATGCCCTGCGCGTCGACGAGGAAGGTGCTGCGCTCGATGCCCTTGACCTTCTTGCCGTACATGATCTTGTTCTTGACCACGCCGAACATGTGGCAGAGCTTTTCTTCGGTGTCGGCGATGAGCTCGAAGGGGAGCTCCAGGTTCGCCTTGAAGCGCTCGTGGGAGGTGAGGTTGTCACGCGAGACGCCGAACACGACGGCGCCCGCCTTGACGAAGTCCTTGTGGTGGTCGCGGAACTGCATCGCCTCGGTGGTGCAGCCGGGCGTGGCGTCCTTCGGATAGAAGTACAGCACCACCACCTTGCCGAGGAAGGCCTGTGGGGTGAACTTGACGCCGCTGGTGGCCAGGGCCTCGAGTTCCGGGAGGGCTTTGTTGACGGCAGGGGTCATGGGCGGAATGGGTTCGAAGCGGCTGCCGGGCGCCTTCGCCGCGCACGGGTCGCGCGGCAGCGTTGGCAAAACCCGACGATTATAAGTCGGACGGCTCGAGCAGGAGCGCCGCCACCACGGACCTGCCTTCTCCGGCCAGTACGTTGAAGGTGCGGCAAGCCGCGGCGGTGTCCATCGTCTCCATTCCCACCCGGGCTTCGATGAGCGCGCGGTACAGGGCCGGCGCGACGAAGCGCAGGCGCCGCCCGCTGCCGAAGATGACGAGTTCGGGCTGCAGGGACAGCACCCGTTCGAAGTGCGGCGCGCCCAGCTCGTGCAGGCTGGCCGCACCCCAGGGCTGCACCTCGCCGCGCCAGGGCACGAGCAGGCTGTGCGCGTAGGCGCCCGCGCCCACCCAGATGCGGCCGGGCTCCTGGCGGGTGACGAGATTGACGCCGTCGGCGCGGTCGGGCTGGAACTTCATGGCCGGCTCATGTGATTCAATGGAGGGTTTCGCAGTGCAGCATTGTCCTGCCTGCGGCCATGCCATGCCCTCCAAGCCCCTGAAGCCCATCGCCAAGTCCGCCAAGCTCGCCGACGTCGGCTACGACATCCGCGGCCCCGTGCTCGACAAGGCCCGGCAGATGGAGGAGGAGGGGCACCGCATCCTCAAGCTCAACATCGGCAACATCGCCGCCTTCGGCTTGCAGCCGCCCGACGAGATCGTGCAGGACATGATCCGCAGCCTGCCCGATGCCGCCGGCTACACCGACAGCAAGGGCCTGTTCGCACCGCGCAAGGCGGTGATGCACTACACCCAGGAGAAGCAGATCACCGGCGTGACGGTGGACGACATCTACCTGGGCAATGGCGCCTCCGAGCTCATCAACATGAGCCTCAACGCGCTGCTCGACGCCGGCGACGAGGTTCTGATTCCCTCGCCCGACTACCCGCTGTACACGGCGGTGGTGTCGCTGTCGGGGGGCACTCCCGTGCACTACCTGTGCGATGAAGGCTCGGGCTGGCTGCCCGACCTGGACGACATCCGTGCCAAGGTCACGCCGCGCACCAAGGCCATCGTCGTCATCAACCCGAACAACCCCACGGGTGCGCTGTACCCGGTGGATGTGCTGCGCGAGATCGTCGAGATTGCGCGCCAGCACCAGCTGATCGTGTTTGCCGACGAGATCTACGACAAGACGCTCTACGACGACGCCCAGCACACGAGCATTGCGTCGCTGGCCGACGACGTGCTCTTCGTGACCTTCAACGGCCTGTCGAAGAACTACCGCGCCTGCGGCTACCGTGCGGGCTGGATGGTGGTGTCAGGCGACAAGCGCCACGCACAGGACTACATCGAGGGCCTGAACATGCTGGCCTCGATGCGGCTGTGCGCGAACACGCCGGGCCAGCTTGCGATCCAGACGGCGCTGGGCGGCTACCAGAGCATCAAGGATCTGGTGGCCCCGGGCGGGCGGCTGCGCCGCCAGCGCGACCTCGCTTATGAGCTGCTGTCGCAGATCCCGGGGGTGAGCCTGGTCAAGCCCAAGGCGGCCCTCTACATGTTCCCGCGCCTGGATCCGAAGGTCTACCCGATCACGGATGACCAGGCCTTCGCCTACGAGCTGCTGGCCGAGGAGAAGGTGCTGATCGTGCAGGGTACGGGCTTCAACTGGCGCCAGCCGGATCACTTCCGCATCGTGTTCCTGCCCAACTCCGATGACCTCACGCAAGCCATCGGCCGCATCGACCGCTTCCTGGCCCACTACCGGCGGCGCCACGCCGCCTGAAGACACTGCCGGCCCGCCCTGGCGCCTGGCCGGCGCTCCCGCAACGCCTGCCCCTTTCGGAACCCCCGCCATGAAACCCCTCCAGGTCGGCCTGCTCGGCATCGGCACCGTCGGCAGCGGCACCTTCGCTGTGCTGCAGCGCAACCGCGAGGAGATCCGGCGCCGAGCCGGGCGCGCCATCGAGATCCGCTGCGTGGCCGACCTGGACGTGGCGCGCGCCCGCGCGCTCGTCGGGGAGACGGTGCCGGTGCTGGCCGATGCGCGGGCGGTGATCGCCGACCCCGAGGTGGATGTGGTGGTCGAGCTGATCGGTGGCTACGGCATCGCGCGCACCCTGGTGCTCGAGGCGATCGCCGCGGGCAAGCACGTGGTGACGGCCAACAAGGCGCTGCTGGCCGTGCACGGCACCGAGATCTTTGCCGCGGCGCGCGAGCGAGGCGTGGTGGTGGCCTTCGAGGCTGCCGTGGCGGGTGGCATTCCCATCATCAAGGCGCTGCGCGAGGGGCTGACTGCCAACCGCATCGAGTGGATTGCCGGGATCATCAACGGCACCACCAACTTCATCCTGTCGGAGATGCGCAGCAAGGGGCTGGACTTCGACGTGGTGCTCAAGGAGGCGCAGCGCCTGGGCTATGCCGAAGCCGACCCCACCTTCGACATCGAGGGGGTGGACGCGGCCCACAAGGCCACCATCATGAGCGCGATCGCCTTCGGCATCCCGGTGCAGTTCGAGCGTGCGCACGTGGAGGGCATCACGCAGCTGCAGGCGGTGGACATCCGCTACGCGGAGCAGCTGGGTTACCGCATCAAGCTGCTGGGCATCGCGCGACGGCGCGAGGCGGGCATCGAACTGCGCGTGCATCCCACGCTCGTGCCGGCTACGCGGCTCATCGCCAGCGTCGAGGGCGCGATGAACGCGGTGGTGGTGCAGGGCGACGCGGTGGGCACCACGCTCTATTACGGCAAGGGGGCAGGTTCCGAGCCAACGGCCAGCGCGGTCATCGCCGACCTCGTGGACCTGGCGCGCCTGGGCACGGCCGACCCCGCGCACCGCGTGCCGCACCTGGCCTTCCAGCCCGGTGAGCTGGCCGCCACCCCGATCCTGCCGATCGACGAGGTCTTCACCGCCTTCTATCTGCGGCTGCGCGTGGCCGATCAGGCCGGCGTGCTCGCGCAGGTCACGGCCCTCCTGGCCGCCCAGGGCATCTCCATCGACGCTCTGCTGCAGCGCGAGAGCGCCGAGGGCGAGAACCAGACCGACGTCATCATCCTGACCCATGACACGGTGGAGGGCCGCATGCGCGAGGCCATCGCGCGCATGCAGGACCTGCCCACGGTGCTCGCGCCGATCGTGAGCCTGCGCAAGGAGGAGCTCGCCTGAGCATGAAGTACCTCAGCACCCGCGGCGACCCGGCCCCCCGAGGCTTCAGCGAGATCCTGCTGGAGGGGCTCGCGCCCGATGGCGGCCTGTACCTGCCGCAGTCCTACCCGTTGGTGGACGACGCCACGCTCTCGCGCTGGCGTGCCCTGAGCTATCCCGAGCTCGCCTTCGAGATCCTGTCGCTCTACATCGACGACATCCCGGCCGCCGACCTGCACCGCCTCGTGCACGCCACCTACACCGAGGCGGTGTTCGGCACGCGGGAGATCGTGCCGCTCAAGTCGCTCGAGCCGCTGGCGCCGGGCCTGTGGCTGCAGGCGTTGTCCAACGGGCCCACGCTCGCCTTCAAGGACATGGCGATGCAGCTGCTGGGCGCGCTCTTCGAGTACGAGCTCGCCCGCCGAGGCGAGACCTTGAACATCCTCGGGGCGACCTCCGGCGACACGGGCAGCGCCGCCGAGTACGCGATGCGCGGCAAGCGCGGCATCAACGTGTTCATGCTGTCTCCGCATGGGCGCATGAGCCCCTTCCAGCAGGCGCAGATGTTCAGCCTGCCCGATGCCAACATCCACAACCTGTCGGTGCAAGGCGTCTTTGACGACTGCCAGGACGTGGTCAAGGCGGTGAGCGCAGACCTCGAATTCAAGCGCCAGTGGCGCATCGGCACCGTCAATTCGATCAACTGGGCGCGGCTGCTGGCGCAGGTCGTCTATTACTTCGCGGGCTACTTCCAGGCCACCACCTCCAACGCGCAGACCGTGAGCTTCGCCGTGCCCTCGGGCAATTTCGGCAACGTCTGCGCCGGCCACGTGGCGCGGATGATGGGGCTGCCGATCGCCCGCCTCGTGGTGGCCACCAACGAGAACGACGTGCTCGACGAGTTCTTCCGCACCGGCGCCTACCGCGTGCGCACCGGCGCGCAGACGGTCGAGACCTCGAGCCCCTCGATGGACATCAGCAAGGCAAGCAACTTCGAGCGCTTCGTGTTCGACCTGCTGGGGCGAGATGCGGCGCGCACGGCCGAGCTCTTCGGGCCCGGGCTCGCGCGCCGGGGCGGCTTCGTGCTCGAGCCTGCAGAGTTCGCGCGTGTGGCCACCTTCGGCTTCGCCTCGGGGCGCAGCACGCATGCCGACCGGCTGGCGACGATCCGCGAGACCTGGGCGCGCTGCGGGGCCATGGTCGACACCCACACGGCCGACGGCCTGAAGGTGGCGCGCGAGCACCTGCAGCCAGGGGTGCCGATGATCGTGATGGAGACAGCGCTGCCGGCCAAGTTCGCCCAGACACTGCGTGAGGCACTGGGCCGTGAGCCCGAACGGCCCGCTGCACTGGCCGACCTCGAGCAACGGCCGCGCCGCTGCACGGTGATGCCGGTGGATGTGCAGGCCGTGAAGGACTACATCCGCACCCATGGATAGACCCGCTCCCCCGCCCATGCTCACGCTCGAGCAGGCGCTCGAGCGGCTGGTGGCCACGGGCGCCGCGCGCCGGCTGCGCGAGACCGAGGAGGTCTCGACCTTCGACGCGCTGCACCGGGTGCTGGCCGAGGACGTGCGCTCCACGCTGGACGTGCCGCCCGCCGACAACACGTCGATGGACGGCTATGCCGTGCGTACAGCCGACGTGCCCGCCGCGGGCACGGTGCTGCCGGTGGCGCAGCGCATACCGGCCGGAACCGTGGGCGCCACCCTGGCGCCCGGCACCGCGGCGCGTATCTTCACCGGCGCACAGGTGCCCGCAGGTGCCGATGCGATCGTGATGCAGGAGCAGTGCACCGCGCTGGAGGGCGGCGCGGTGCGCGTGGACGCTGAGCCCCAGCCCGGGCAGTGGATCCGCCGGCGCGGCGAGGACATTGCGTGCGGCGCACCGGTGCTCGAGGCAGGTGCACGGCTCATGCCCCAGGCGCTGGGTCTGGCCGCTTCAGTCGGGCGCGCCACGCTCACCGTGCTGCGGCGGCCGCGCGTGGCCGTGTTCTCCACCGGAGACGAACTGGCGATGCCCGGGGAGCTGCTCAAGCCCGGCGCGATCTACAACTCCAACCGCTACACGCTGCGCGGGCTGCTCCAGGCCGCAGGCTGCGAGGTGACCGACCTGGGCATCGTGCCGGACCGGCTGGAGGCCACGCGAGAGGCCCTGCGCCGCGCCGCGGCTGCGAACGACCTCATCCTCACCTCTGGCGGAGTGTCGGTGGGGGAAGAGGACCACCTGCGCCCGGCGATGCAGGCCGAAGGCCGGCTCGACCTGTGGCAAGTGGCCATCAAGCCTGGCAAGCCGCTCGCCTTCGGGGCCGTCCGGCGGGGCGGGGAGGGCCACGACGCCGGCGAGGCGCTTTTCGTCGGGCTGCCAGGCAACCCGGTTTCGAGCTTCGTGACCTTTCTCGTGGCGGTGGCGCCGCTGCTGCGCGCCTTGCAGGGCATGCCCGCTGAAGGCCCGGCCGCGGTGGCGATGCGCGCCGATTTCGACTGGCCGCGCCCGGATCGCAGGCGCGAGTTCCTGCGGGTGCGGCTCAACGGCGCCGGCGGGCTGGACCTCTACCCGAACCAGAGCTCGGGCTTGCTGACCTCCACCGTCTGGGCCGATGGCCTCCTGGACAACCCGCCCTCACGCGCGATCGCGCGTGGCGATACGGTGCAGGTGCGCTGGCTGCAGGAGATGATCTCGCGATGAAGGTGCGTGTGCGCTATTTCGCCTCGCTGCGCGAGCAGCTGGGTGCCGAGGAAGCGGTGGAACTGCCTGAGGGTGCCACGGTGGGGGCGCTGCGTGCCGAGCTCGTGGCACGCGGGGGCTCGCATGCGCAGGCCCTGGCCGCCGGGCGAGCCGTGCGCTGCGCGCTCAACCAGCGCATGTGCGGCGAGGCTGAGGTGCTTTCCGACGGGGCAGAGGTCGCCTTCTTCCCTCCGGTGACGGGCGGATGAGCCCGATCCCGCAGGCCCCACGCGTGTGCATCCGCCACGCAGACTTCGACCTGTCGGCCGAGGTGGCGGCGCTGCGCGCCGACGATCCGCGCGTGGGCGCGGTGGCCACCTTCACTGGCACGGTGCGTGATCGCC
>CAILKA010000562.1 GCA_903834645.1 uncultured beta proteobacterium | reverse complement strand
TAGACGTTGTCCACGCCCTGCAGGTACATCGCCAGCCGCTCCAGCCCGTAGGTGATCTCGCCGGTGATGGGCTTGCAGTCGATACCGCCGACCTGCTGGAAGTAGGTGAACTGCGTCACCTCCATGCCGTTGAGCCACACCTCCCAACCCAGGCCCCAGGCGCCGAGCGTGGGGTTCTCCCAGTCGTCCTCGACGAAGCGCACGTCGTTGGCCCGCAGGTCCAGCCCCAGCGCCTGGAGGCTGCCCAGGTACTGCTCGAGGATGTCGGCCGGCGCGGGCTTGAGCACCACCTGGTACTGGTAGTAGTGCTGCAGCCGGTTCGGGTTGTTGCCGTAGCGGCCGTCCTTGGGGCGGCGGCTGGGCTGCACGTACGCGGCGCGCCAGGGCTCCGGCCCGAGTGCGCGCAGGAAGGTGGCCGTGTGGCTCGTGCCGGCTCCCACTTCCATGTCGTAGGGTTGCAGCAGCGCGCAGCCGCGCTCGGCCCAGTAGGCCTGCAGCCGGAGGATGATCTGCTGGAAAGTCGGCATCGCGCAGCAGCCGTGACCGGCCCCGGGGAAAACCCCCGATTCTAGGGCGCGGGCCGCGGGCCGGCCGCGCGGGCGGCAAGCAGCATCAAGGCCATGGCCGCCAGCGCCAGCGGCCACAGCCCGTAGGCGCCGGCCCACCGCGCGTAGGGCGTGAGCCCCTGCCGGCCCTCGACCTCCCCTTCGAGCACGCCGGCTTGAAAGGCCGGCAGCCGATCCACCACGCGGGCCCGATGGTCGACGATGGCCGTCACGCCGGTGTTGGTCGCGCGCAGCATCGGCCGCTCGAGCTCGAGCGTGCGCATGCGCGTGATGTGCAGGTGCTGCGGCAGCGCCACCGTGTCGCCGAACCAGGCGATGTTGCTCAGGTTCACGAGCACCGTAGGCACCTGCGCAGGGTCGCCGAAGCGCGCCGCCAGTTCCTCGCCAAAGAGATCCTCGTAGCACACGTTGGGCCCGAAGCGCTGGCCCAGCGCGTGGAACGAAGGCGCACGCAGCGGGCCGCGCGCGAAGTCGCCCAGCGGGATCTGCATGAGTTCGGTGAACCACCGAAAGCCCGTGGGGATGAACTCGCCGAAAGGCACCAGGTGGTGCTTGTCGTAGCGGTAGGAAGGGCCC
Source organism: uncultured beta proteobacterium (assembly GCA_903834645.1). GTDB lineage: Bacteria > Pseudomonadota > Gammaproteobacteria > Burkholderiales > Burkholderiaceae_C > Rubrivivax. Next base: position 2,631 of record CAILKA010000562.1, on the reverse strand, counting down.
GCGTGCACGCCGACCACCGAGTTCGTGTAGCCCTCGCTGTAGTCGCCCAGCGGCACCCCGATGAGAGCCGCCCGGCCACTGCGTGCGATCGGCTCGACGTGAATCGCCCACCAGTCCGGCGCAAGCGCAGCCAGCTGCGCGGGCAGCAAGGGCACCGCCGTCTCGGGAGCCACGACCAGCTGTCCGCGCGCGCGCTGCAAGTCCGCGCCCAGCGCAGCCAGCACGTCGGGCAGGCGTGCCACGGCGAACTTCTCATCCTGTGCCACGTCAGTCTGCAGCAGCGACACGCTTACGCGGCCGGCCGGCTCGGTGAAGTGCAGCCCGGTCAAACCGGCAGGTGCCAGCAGGGTGACGGCGGCAGCAGCCAGCGCCGCGGTACGTGCGCGCCCGCGGCAGCCCCCGAGCGCGCCCAGCAGCGCTGCCGCGAAGGCCAGCAGCGCCCCCATGCCATAGACCCCGACCCAAGGCGCAAGCCCGGCCAGCGGTGCGTCCACCAACGCGTAGCCGCTGGCCACCCACGGAAATCCCGTGAAGAGCACGCCACGGGCCAGCTCAGCCAGCAACCACAGCGCCCCGAAGAGCAGCGCATCGGGCCCAGGCCGGCCGGGTCGCCACCGGGCCCAGGCCGCGCAGGCCAGGGCAAGATAGGCCGACAGCGCCACCGACAGCGTGGCCACCGCAGCGCCAGCCAGCCACCCCGGCAGGCCACCATAGCGGTGCATGCTGACGAAGAGCCACCACACCCCTGTGCCGAGCCAGGCGCTGCCAAAGGCCAGGCCGATCCAGGCAGCGAGCCCGGGCGTACTGTGGCGCAGCAGCGCCACCAGCGCCGCCACCGCGAGCACCGACAGCGGCCACAGCCGCTGCGGATCCGCATAGGCGGAGGTGTGCAGCGCCCCGAACAGGGCAGCGGCCCCGACGGGCAGCACGACGCGGCGCCACCCGCCGGCCGGCTGGCCCAACTCAGCCGCTCCCGGTCGCCCCGGAAGGCTCAGCCGGGCTGCTGGCGCGCTGCACGCGGAACCACCGCACCGCGCCGCCGCGCGTGAGCATGACCGTGAACACGAGCCCCCCGACCTCCACCGCCTCCGATCTGCGGGGCACGCGGCCGAACTGGTCGGCCACCAGGCCCCCGATGGTGTCGAAGCGATCCTCGGGAAGGTCGGTGCCAAAGGCAGCATTGACCTCTGCGATTCCGGCGTCTCCGGCGACGCGGTGCGAACCGTCAGCCAGCGTGTAGACGCCCGACTCGCCGTCGCGCTCGTCGAACTCGTCCTCGATCTCGCCCACGATCTCCTCCAGGACATCCTCGATCGTGATGAGCCCGGCGGTGTTGCCGAACTCGTCGATGACGATGGCCAGGTGGTTGCGGTTGGAGCGGAAATCGCGCAACAGCTCGTTGAGCCGCTTGCTCTCGGGCACGAAGACGGCCGGCCGCAGCAGCGTGCGCAGGTTCAGCTCAGGCGCGCGCTGCAACTTGAGCAGGTCCTTGGCCATCAGGATGCCGATGATGTTGTCGCGCGCGCCCTCGATGACGGGAAAGCGCGAGTGCGCCGTCTCGATGACGATGCCCAGCAGCTCCTCGTAGGGCGCCTGGATCTCGAGCACGTCCATGCGCGGGGCGGCCACCATCACGTCTCCGGCCGTGAGATCGGCCATGCGGATCACGCCTTCGAGCATGGCGCGCGACTCCGGCTCGATCAGCTCGCGCTGCTCGGCCTCGGCCAGCATCTCGATCAACTCGGCGCGCGAATCCGGGCCGGGGGAGATGAACTCCACCATGCGCTCGAAGAAGGTGCGGCGCTCGGCGGAGCGATCGGCCGGGGAGCGGCCAGCAGACTTGTCCGCCGCACGCGCAGAGGGCGTACGCGCGGACCGACCAGATTGTGGGTCTGACACGACAGTGTCGGAAGTGGCGACAATGCGAAGAATACCCGAGCACCGCACTCGACCGGGTTGAAGCCAGGCGGCTCACCCTCAGATACGGCCTCTTCTTTCACCTTGTTGTCGCCACGCAGCCCCATGTCCCTGATTCCCGCCACCATCCTCACCGGCTTCCTCGGATCCGGCAAGACCACCCTGCTCAAGCGCGTGCTCACCGAGGCCCACGGCCACAAGATCGCGGTGATCGAGAACGAATTCGGCGAGGAAAACATCGACAACGACATCCTGGTGGCCGACACCGAGGAGCAGGTCATCCAGATGAGCAACGGCTGCGTGTGCTGCACCATCCGGGAGGACTTGCGCAGCACGCTCGCGGACCTCGCCGCCCGGCGCCGCAAGGGCGAGCTCGACTTCGAGCGCGTGGTCATCGAGACCACCGGCCTGGCCGACCCCGGCCCCGTGGCGCAGACCTTCTTCATGGACGACGAGGTGGCCGAGTGCTACCTCCTGGACTCCATCGTCACGCTGGTTGACGCCAAGCACGCCAGCACGCAGCTCGATACGCGCCAGGAAGCGCGCCGTCAGGTGGGCTTTGCCGACCGGCTCTTCATCAGCAAGACCGACCTGGTCTCGCCCGCCGAGGTCGACGCCCTGGTGCACCGCCTCAAGCACATGAACCCGCGCGCGCCGCACAAGGCCGTGCATTTCGGGCAGGTGTCGCTCCAGGAGGTGTTCGACCTGCGCGGC
>CAILKA010000561.1 GCA_903834645.1 uncultured beta proteobacterium | reverse complement strand
GCAGCCCGTGCCTGCCGGCGGTCCGCCCGCCTCCACGCACCTCACGCCGTTGTAGCCCTGGTAGACGAAGTCCTCCGGGCGCAGCTCCTCGGCGTGGAAATCCACCGATTCGAGCACGTCGATGACCGTGGGCATCATCTTCTTGGTCAGCGTGAAGGTGCTGTCGTGCTTGGGGTCGCAGCCGATCTGCAGCACGCGCTTGCCGAGCTTGGAGAACGCCACCGACAGATTCGACGATGTCGTGCTCTTGCCAATGCCGCCCTTGCCGTAGACGGCAAAGACCTTGGCCTGCCCGATCTTCACGTTCGGGTCCTGGTGCACCTGCACGCTGCCATCACCGTCGGTGCGATGGGCGTTGCGCTTCAGGGTCGGGAAGGGAAGGGGTGTTTCGTTCATGTGGGTGTTTCCTCGCCGTGTCGCGCTGCGTCTGCTGCGCTCAAGCCACGGCCCTCTCGTGCACGCCCTCGAGTCGGTCCTCGAGTTCCTCGCCCGCGCGCCGCAGCGCCTCGAGCGTCTGTTCATCCGGGCTCCAGTACTGCCGGGCCTGCGCCTCGAGCAACCGGTTCGCCACCTTGGCCGAGGCCGCAGGGTTGAGCCGCGCCAGGCGGTCTCGCATCGCGTCATCGAGCACGAAGGTCTGCGCGAGCTGCTGGTAGACCCAGGGCTGGACCTGACCGGTCGTGGCCGACCAGCCCATCGTGTTGGTCAGGTGCGCCTCGATCTGGCGCACGCCCTCGTAACCGTGGTCGAGCATGCTCTCGTACCACTTCGGGTTGAGCATGCGGGTGCGCGTCTCGAGCGCCACCTGCTCGGTCAGCGTGCGCACCGTGCCCTCGCCGCGCGTCTGGTCGCCGATGTAGACGGGGGGCGTGTGGCCACCGCGCGCGCGCTTGACGGCGCCCGTGATGCCGCCCAGCGTGTCGAAGTAGTTGTCCACCGTCGTCACGCCGAGCTCCACCGAATCTAGGTTCTGGTACGTCAGCTGCACATGGGACAGCACGCTTTGCAGCAGCTCGGGCTGCTTCTGCGGCCGGCCGTTGACGCCGTAGGCAAAGCCCTTGCGCCGTGAGTAGGTCTCGGCGAGCTCGTCCTCGCCCTCCCAGCGGCTGCTTTCCACCAGGTTGTTGACGTTGGATCCGTAGGCGCCCTCGGCGTTGCCGTACACGCGCAACGAAGCCACCTCCAGCGTGCAGCCGTGCTGCACCTGGTAGTCCAGCGCGTGCTTGCGCACGAAGTTGAGCTCGCTGGGCTCGTCGGCCGCGGCGGCCAGATAGGCGGCCTCGGCCAGCACCTTGATCTGCAGCGGCATCAGGTCGCGGAAGATGCCCGAGAGCGTGATCACGACATCGATGCGCGGCCGGCCGAGCTCGGCCAGCGGGACCAGCAGCGCGCCGGCCACGCGTCCGTAGCTGTCGAAGCGCGGGCGCGCGCCCATCAGCGCCAGGGCCTGTCCGATCGGTGCGCCTTCGCTCTTGAGGTTGTCGGTGCCCCAGAGCACCATCGCGATCGATTCGGGCAGCGGGTTGCCGTCAGCGGCGTGTCGTGCGAGCAGCCGCTCGGCCTGGCGCGCGCCGTCCTGCACGGCAAAGGCGCTCGGGATGCGGAAGGGGTCGAATCCGTGCAGGTTGCGTCCGGTGGGCAGGATCTGCGGGGTACGCAGCACATCTCCGCCGGGAGCGGGCCGCAGGTAGCGGCCATCGAGCGCGCGAAGAATCCCCTCGAGCTCGGTGTCGCGTGCCAGGTGGGCCGCGGCCTGCTCGAGCTCGCGCAGCGCCGCCAGCCGCTCCGGGTCGCGCTTGACGCCCATGGCCACGAGCACCTCCTCGGCCTTGCATCCGGCGGCCAGCGCCTGCGCCTGGGCGCGGTCCAGCTGCACCGACCCGCCCTCGGACATCGCAAGCAGCAAATCGGCGCGCTCGGTCTCGCCAGGCGTGCGCCCGACCACGTGCAGCCCGTGCGGGATCAACGTGTACTCGAGCTCTAGCACCTGGGCAGCCAGCGCCACGATGCGCGTCTCGACCTCGCCGCCGGATCGGGTTTCCCACGCCGGCTCGGCCGGCACGAGATCGAGCGCGGCCGCCTGAGCCTGCACCAGCTGCGCCAGCTCCGTGCGCTCGCCCGCCTCGGGCTCGAGCGTGCGCCAGCGGTCGATCGACGCCTTCAGCTCGACGAGGCCACGATACAGGCCCGCCTGCGCCACGGGGGGCGTCAGGTAGCTCACCAGCGTCGCCCCGGAGCGGCGCTTGGCGATCGCACCCTCCGAAGGGTTGTTCGACGCGTACAGATAGACGTTGGGCAGGTCGCCGATCAGGCGGTCAGGCCAGCAGTTTCCCGACAGCCCGCTTTGCTTGCCCGGCATGAACTCGAGCGCGCCGTGCGTGCCGAAATGCAGCACCGCCTGGGCACGGAAGTCCTCGCGCAGGTAGCGGTAGAAAGCCGAGAAGGCATGCGTGGGCGCCAGGCCCTTTTCGAAGAGCAGCCGCATCGGGTCGCCCTCGTACCCGAAGCCAGGCTGCACCGCCACGAGCACGTTGCCGAACTGCCGCCCGAGCACGAAGAGTGCCGCGCCATTGGTGAGGTGTCGGCCCGGTGCCGGGCCCCACTGCGCCTCGATCTCCTTGAGCCAGCGCTCGCGCCGCACGTGGTCATCGGTGCGCACGAGGGCGTGCACGTTGGCGTCTGCGCCATGCAGCGCCGCATTGCCCGCCAGCAGCGCCGTGCGCAGCGCATCCACGCTGGCGGGCATCTCCACCGTGTAGCCCTGCTCGCGCATCCCGGCCAGCGTGTTGTAGACCGACTCGAAGACCCCGAGGAAGGCAGCCGTGCCGACGTTGCCGGCGTTGGGCGGGAAGTTGAAGAGCACAAGCGCCACACGCCGCTCGGCGCGCGCGCCGCGGCGCAGCGCCACGAGCTTGGCGACACGGTCGGCCAGCGTACGCGCCCGCTCGGGGCACGGGTGCATGTCGCGCGCGCCCTGCCCTTCGTGAAAGGTGCAGCGCTCGTGGCAGCCCTGGCAGGTGGAGCCTGGCGCACCGACACGGCCGCCGAAGACGGTGGGCCCGGTGGCACCATCGAGCTCCGGGATCGCCACCATGATCGTGCTCTCCACCGGCAGCAGCCCGCGCTCGGAGCCGCCCCATTGCTCGAGCGTCTGGAATTCAACCGGGTGCGCCGCGACGTAGGGGACGTCCAGCTGGGCCAGCACTTCCTCGGCCGCGTGGGCATCGTTGTAGGCCGGGCCGCCGACGAGCGAGAAGCCGGTGAGCGACACCACGGCATCCACCGTCGAGCGACCGTCCTTCGTGAAGAAGCGCTCGATGGCCGGGCGCGCATCCAGGCCGGCGGCAAAGGCGGGCACCACGCGCAGCCCGCGCGACTCCATCGCCGCCACGACGCCATCGTAGTGACCTGCGTTGCCAGCCAGCAGGTACGAGCGCAACAGCAGCAGGCCCACCGTGCCTCGTGCCGGCATCCCGTCAGGCAGCGCCGGAAGCGCCTGGTCCTCGGCGGCCAGGCGCGGCCGCATGCGCGGGTGGTAGACGCCCACCTCGGGGTACTCCACCGGCGCGGCCGCCTTGTGCAGGCCGCGCAGGGGTCGGCGCGGGCCATCGGCGTAACGGTCCACCAGGTGGCGCACCAGGTTGAGCACGTTCTCGTCCGACCCGCCCAGCCAATACTGCATGGCCAGGAAGTAGGCGCGCACGTCCTGCGCCGTTCCAGGGATGAAACGCAGCATCTGTGGCAGGCGCCGCAGCATCTTCATCTGCGCGGCGCCACCGGTGGCGGGGGCCTTGTCCTTGTCCTTGCTGCCACGCAGCCGCTTGAGCAGCGCCATGGGCCCGCTGGCGGGCTTGTCCATGTCGAAGGCACCCAGCCGCGTCAGGCGCACCACCTCACCCGCGGAGACCATGCACAGCATCGCATCGCATTGCGTGCGCCTGGCCTGCAGGTCTGCCAGGATGGGCAGGAAGTGGTCTTCCAGGAAAAGCATCGCTGCCACGACGATGTCGGCCTGCGCAATGTCGGCGCGGCAGCGCGCCAGGCGCTGCTCATCGCCAACGAACTCGGAGGCCGCGTGCGTGCGCAACTCGAGCCCCGGGTAATCCCGCGCGAGCTGCGGCCGCGCGCGGTCAGTCGCGCTCGCCAGGTGCGTGTCCATCGACACGATCACCACACGGATGGGCGTGCGCGCGGCGGCGTCCGGCTCAGCGGGAGTAGTGGGCCTTCGCGTCATACAGCGTGTCAACGGTGATGGTCGCCAGGCCCTTCTCGAGGGCAAAGCGTTCGGTGTTGCGCCGCGCCTTGCCGCGCACGAAGAAAGGGATCTTCTGCAGCTCGCGCTCGGCGTCGGCCGCCCACGAGGCGCTGGTGGGCACGCGGGCCGGCTCGGGGAGCGTGGCGACGGCCGGCCCGGCGATTGCGGCGTCAGCAGCTTCGTCCGGTGACGGCACGCCTGTACTCGCCGGCTCGACGGCGGGCGATTCGGGCTCTGCCCCTGCCGCTTCCGTCGCGCCTGCCGCAGCGCCAGGGGCCTCGACCCCGGCAACGCGCGACTTTGCCGACCCCAGGTGCGAAGCCGGCGCCGCGTCGTGGAACTCGAAGTCCCCACGGAACATCGTCAGCAGGTGTTCCTCCAGGCCCATCATCAGCGGGTGCACCCAGGTGTCGAAGAGCACGTTGGCGCCCTCGAAGCCCATCTGCGGCGCATGCCGGGCGGGAAAGTCCTGCACGTGCATCGGGGCGGAGATCACCGCGCACGGGATGCCCAGCCGCTTGGCGATGTGGCGCTCCATCTGCGTGCCCAGCACCAGCTCGGGCTGCAGCTCGGCGACCTTCGCCTCGACCTCGAGGTAGTCGTCCGTGATGAGCGGCTCCACGCCGTAGAGCTTGGCCGCCTCGCGCACGTCGCGAGCGAACTCCCGGCTGTAGGTGCCCAGGCCCACCACCTCGAAGCCGAATTCTCGGGCCGCCACGCGCGCAGCCGCCACCGCATGGCTCGCATCGCCGAACACGAACACGCGCTTGCCGGTGAGGTAGGTGGAATCCACCGAACGGGCGTACCAGGTCGAGCGCTCGCTCGCATCCTCCAGCGCACCGCGCGGGTCGACCCCTGCCAGTGCCGCAACCTCGGCGATGAATTCCCGCGTGGCGCCCACGCCGATCGGGATCGTGCGCGTCATCGGCTGGCCGAACACGCGCTGCAGATACTGGGCCGCGGAAGCCGCCACCTCGGGCACCAGCACGACGTTGAAGTCGGCCTCGCCGAGCTGGGCGAGGTCGTTCGGGCTCGCGCCCCATGGCGCGACCACGTTGACTTCCACCCCCATGCGCTCGAGCATCCGGCGCACCTCGCGCAGGTCGTCGCGGTGGCGAAAGCCCAGCGCCGTGGGGCCGAGGATGTTGCAGGTGGCACGCCGCCCCACCGGCACCTCGCGCCGCGTGCCAGCGGGCGGTGCGGTGCGGCTGCACATCGCGCGTACCAACTGGTAGAAGGTTTCGCTCGCGCCCCAGTTTTCCTTGCGCTGGTAGGCCGGCAGCTCCAGCGGGACCACGGGCACGGGCAGATCCAGTGCTTCGGCCAGCCCGCCCGGGTCGTCCTGGATCAGCTCGGCGGTGCACGAGGCCCCCACGATCAGCGCCTCAGGGCGGAAGCGCTCGAAAGCCTCGCGCGCAGCGTTCTTGAAGAGCTCTGCCGTGTCGCTGCCGAGGTCGCGCGCCTGGAAGGTGGTGTAGGTGACGGGCGGACGGTGGTCGCGCCGCTCGATCATCGTGAAGAGCAGGTCGGCGTAGGTGTCGCCCTGCGGGGCGTGCAGCACGTAGTGCAGCCCGCGCATCGCGGTGGCGATGCGCATCGCACCGATGTGCGGGGGGCCTTCGTAGGTCCAGAGCGTGAGCTGCATGCGGGCCTCAGGCGGCAATCAGCTTGCGCCGACGCAGCGGCCGCGCGAAGAGCTCGGCGAGATCGGCCGCCTGCTCGTAGCCGTGGATGGGGGTGAAGACGAGCTCGATGGCCCACTTCGTGGTCAGGCCCTGGGCCTCCAGCGGGTTGGCCAGTCCGAGCCCGCAGACGACCAGATCGGGCTCGAGGGTGCGGCAGCGGTCGAGCTGGCGCTCGACGTCCTGACCCTCGCTCAGGCGCGTGGAGGCGGGCAGCCAGGCCAACTCCTCGGCCAGGTGCTCACGGTGCAGGTAGGGCGTACCCACCTCGGTGAGCCGCATGCCGAGCTCGCGGGCCAGGAAACGCGCAATCGGCACTTCGAGCTGGGAGTCCGGGAAGAAGAAGATGCGCTTGCCAGCCAGGGCGGGCTTGAGCCGCTCCAGCGCCAGCCGGGTGCGGGCTCGCGGCGCAGCCACAGCAGACTCCACACGGTCGGCCGCGAGCCCCATGGCTGCGGCGCCTGCGTGCAGCCAGGCCGTGGTGCCCTCCTCACCCAGCGGGAAAGGCGCAGCCACGCGCTGCGCGCCGCGCCCGATCAGGGCACGCGCGGTGTCGGCCAGGAAGGGCTGGGCGAGCAGGAACCGCGTACCCGGCCCCACCGCCGGCATCGAGTCGCTGCGCCGAGCGGGCAGGAAGTGCACGCTCGGCACGCCGATGGCGGCAAACAGACGGGCGAACTGGTCTTCCACCACGTCGGCCAGCGCGCCCACCACCAGCAGCGACGGCTCGGCACCGGGCGCCTGCGCCGGCAGCTCGGGCACGAGGGTGGCCAGGCAGGCGTCCTCGCCCTGGGTGAAGGTGGTCTCGATGCCGCTGCCCGAGTAGTTGAGCACTCTCACCTGCGGCGCGAAGCGCTGGCTCAGGCGCTGCGCGGCCCGCGCGAGATCGAGCTTGATGACCTCCGACGGGCAGGAACCGACGAGAAAGAGCGTGCGGATGTCGCCGCGCCGCGTGAGCAGGCGTGTCACCACACGGTCGAGCTCCTCGTGTGCGTCGGCCAGGCCGGCAAGGTCGCGCTCGTCGATGATCGCGGTGGCAAAGCGCGGCTCGGCGAAGATCATCACGCCGGCAGCCGATTGCAGCAGGTGCGCACAGGTGCGCGAGCCCACGACGAGGAAGAAGGCGTCCTGGATCTTGCGGTGCAGCCAGACAATGCCCGTGAGCCCGCAGAAGACTTCGCGCTGGCCGCGCTCGCGCAGCACCGGAGCCTGGGCACAGCCCGTGGCCTCCGCGGGCCGCAGCGTGATCACCGGACTCATCGCGAGGCCCCCAGCGGATCGGCGCTCCCGTGCGATCTGCCCAGCCGCTCGCCGACGTCTTCGCGGCGCTGCGCCTCGTCCAGCCGCGCGGCGCGCAGCTTGAGCAGGAACTGCGCCGCGTTGACCACGTAGGCAGCGTAGGCAGCCAGGGCCAGCAGCATCTGCCCGCGTGGCTCCAGGGCACCGGAAAAGAGCGCAGCCAGGTAGGCCGTGTGCAACGCCAGCACGAGCATGCTGAACACGTCTTCCCAGAAGAAG
>CAILKA010000560.1 GCA_903834645.1 uncultured beta proteobacterium | reverse complement strand
GTCTTGGTGGCCGTGATGCCGTCCATCACCGGCATCTGGATGTCCATGAGGATCAGATCCGGGTCGTGCTCGGCGGCGCGCTCCAGGCCGATTGCGCCGTTTTCGGCCTCCACCATGTCCAGGCCCGCATCGCCCAGCACCACGCGCAGCAGCTCGCGGTTCTCGCGGCCGTCGTCCACGACCAGGATCTTGCGGCGCGGGAAGACCCAGGTGACGTTTTCGCCGGCCGCTGCCGCGCCCTGTTCGCGCCGCGCCTCGAGCTCCTCAACGGGCAGCCAGGTGACGCCTTGGAGCGAGCCCGCATCGATGCTCACGTGGAAGATGCTGCCCTTGCCCGGCTCGCTCGTGGCGTAGACGTTGCCTCCGAGGGCGCGCGCGAAGCGCCGGCTGATCGTCAGGCCCAGGCCCGTGCCGCCGTAGTTGCGCGTGGTGGAGGCCTCGGCCTGCACGAAGGGCTCGAAGATGGACTCCAGGCGGTCCGAAGGGATGCCGATGCCGCTGTCGGCCACGTCGATCTGCATCAGCGTGCTGCCGGGCTGGGGGTCCATGCGCAGGCTGATGCGCACCTCGCCCTTGGCGGTGAACTTGATCGCGTTGCCCACCAGGTTGGTGATGACCTGGCGCAGCCGATGCGGGTCGGTGGAGGCCTCCAGCGGCAGCGGGCCGTCGAAGCACACGCGCAGCCCGATGCCCTTCTCCTCGGCCTTCACGGTCATGATCTTGGCCACGTCGAGCACCACCTGGTGGACCTCGCAGGGCAGGCGCTCCACCTCCAGGCGGCCGGCTTCGACCTTGCTCAGGTCCAGGATGTCGTTGATGAGCTCCAGCAGGTGCTTGCCGCTGCCGTGGATGATGTTGAGGTACTTCTGCGCATCGGCCGCGCCTTGCGGGCCGGCGCGGCGCAGGATGTCGGTGAAGCCCAGGATGGCGTTCATCGGCGTGCGGATCTCGTGGCTCATGTTGGCCAGGAAATCGCTCTTGGCGCGGTTGGCGCCCTGCGCCGCATCGCGCGCGGCGCGCAGCTCGATCTCCTTTTCCTCGAGCTCGGTCACGTCGTCGAAGCTCACGAGCACGCCAGCCGGGCCGGAGCCGCCGGGAATGGGCGAGCAGTTCACCATGAAGGTACGGCGCTTGCCCTGTGCATCGGTGAGGTACATCACGTGGCCCGAGTGCACCTTGCCGTCCTGCAGCGCCACCATCCAGGGCAGCACGAGTTCGTCGCGCCGCTGGTGCGCGTCCGGGTCGTCGATCCAGCCGCTTGCTGCCGGGGCGGCCGTGTCCTGCTGCGGATCCTGTGCCACACGGACCCAGGGCAGCTCCGCCGCGCTGCGGCCGATCAGCGACTCGGCCTCGAGCCCGGTGACCGTGGCCAGGGCGCGGTTGGCCAGCACCAGGCGGCCATCGGGGTCCACCACCATCAGGCCTTCGGCGAGCGTGTCGAAGGCGGTGCGCACGCGGTTGGGAATGGTGGTGGAGGGATCGAGGTGGCGCAGCATGCGCGTGAGGTAGGCCCGAAAGGCTGTTGCACAGGTCAAGCCGAGAAAGAGCACGAGCGGCGTGGCCGGCGGCAGCCACGGCACGTGGTGAGCGAGCCAGGAGGCGGGCTCGAAGTGGAACTCGATGTGGCCCCACACCGCGCCGGCGCCGAGCATCGGCACAACCAGCCGCACCTCGCTCGACTCGTTGCTCGGGTTGGCCGGCCCGGGCTTGCCGGTCTCCAGCCGAAAGCGGTTGTCGGCGCTGCGCACGCGTACCCCGTTCAGGGCGGCGTTGCGCTGCGTGACGGCACCGATGTAGCGCGCCAGGCCCTGCGCGTCACCGGCGTTGGCCAGCATGGAGGCGGTGAGTGCGATCGTCTCCGCCAGCGCGATGCGGCCTTCGCGCACGGCCTTGCGCTGGTCGGGCATGACGCCAGCCAGGTCGGACACCAGCAGCGCGCACACCACGATCGTGGACAAGCCAAAGGCCAGCAGCGTGCGCGAGGACAGGCTGGCGGTGAGGCGCTGGACGCGCCGGCGCAGGCGGGCGATCGGATTGATCATGGCGGCGGGGCCGGGGCAGGCGACGCCCGGTGCGCGACCTCGGGAACGGGCGCATCAGGCACCACGGGAGCCGGCGGCTTCGGGCGCGGCTCGGCAGCCGGCGCATGACCGGACCGGTCCCTGGAGCGGAACATGTCCTCCACATCATCCTTGCGCGAGCCGGGCATTCCGTCGTTTTCGGCAGGATCGTCGAGATCTTCACCCCCAGGGCCCTTGCCCCCACGTCCCTTGTAGTTCGACAGCACAGGCAGCGGGTCGACGGATGTCCAGGCCGGGATGGCGGACGCCAGGCTTGCCAGCAGCGCGCCCCCGCGGGCCAGCCACAACACGTAGCCGATGGAGAAGCCCGTGGTCACGACCACGCTGCTGGCCATGACGCCCTGCTCCTGGGCGACTTCCTCCTGCACGTCCTCCTTGAACTGGCGGAACGTGCCCTCCAGCCGGATCTGCGCCGTCTGGTAATCCGAAGAGGATGAGCCCAGGCCCAGGCCCAGGGCGGCATCGAAGGCTCCACGGTCCAGCGCCACCTGGCCGACGGGCGCCCAGGACAGGTTGGGCTGCATCGCGGGTCCGCCCAGCCCGCCCTCGGGCACGACCGAGCCCGAGACCCAGCGCACGAAGTTGTTCACGGCCGCGGCGCCCGGCACGGTGGTGGGGACCTCGATGCGCACCTGCGGTTCGCCGCGCGCGGGCGCGGCAGGCGCTGCGCCGGTCGTGGTGGTCGCGGGAGCTCCACTCTCGGCCTTCGGCGCGCCCTCGGTGCGCGGCGCGGCGGCGGTGGGGGCGGCTGCCGGG
>CAILKA010000559.1 GCA_903834645.1 uncultured beta proteobacterium | reverse complement strand
GTAAACCCTCGGGCCAGCCCCCGGCCAGGGCCCGTTCCGCCAGATCTAGGGCCCGCTGGGCCGCCCCATCAAATGGGTGGCCTTCTTCACCGGCAGCAAGAACGCGATGAAGGGCGTGGGCTTCTTCCTCGGCGGGGTGCTGCTGCAGACGCTGGGTTTCCAGGCCGCACTGTGGGCCATGGCTGCGGCGCTGGCCCTCGTTCTGGCGGGCGTGCTGGTCTTCGTTCCGGTGCTGATGGGCAAGGCCAAGGCCTCGAAGTCGGCGCGCGAACTCTTTGCCAAGAACCGCGGCATCAACCTGCTTGCGGCCGCGCGCGTGGCGCTCTTCGGGGCACGTGACGTGTGGTTCGTGGTGGGCGTGCCGGTGTTCCTGTATGCCTCGGGCTGGACCTTCACGATGGTGGGCGCGTTCCTCGCCCTGTGGACGATCGGCTACGGGGCCGTGCAGGCGGCAGCGCCTTCGATCGTGCGCCGCAGCGCCGATGGTCTTTCCAGCGAGGTGCCCGCTGCCCGTGCCTGGTCGTTCGCCCTGACGGTGGTGCCGGCGGCACTCGCGGCGCTCGTCGTGGCCAAGGTGCCGCACCTCGAGTGGGTGGTGGTGGCGGGCCTGGCGCTGTTCGGCATCGCCTTCGCCGTGAACTCCTCGGTGCACTCCTACCTCGTGCTGGCCTATGCCGGCTCGGAGAAGGCGGCCGAGGATGTGGGCTTCTATTACGCGGCCAACGCACTGGGGCGCTTCATCGGCACGCTGCTGTCAGGGCTGCTGTACCAGTGGGGCGGGCTGGCGGCGGCTCTGGCCGGCTCGGCGCTGATGCTGGCAGCCTGCAGCGCAGTGACGATGGCGCTGCCGGTGCGGCTGGAGTTGGAGCGGAGCTCGCCATGAGCTCGACGCTGGCCGGTCATCTGCTGCGGGCCGAGCCCGACCAGGCTCCCGACCCACTGCCGTCGGCCGCTTCGATGGGCGAGTCAGCCGCGGTCGTTGCACTGGCCGCCCTGGCCCAGCCGATGCGCCTGCGGGTCTTTCGGGCCCTGATCGGCGCCGCGCCATCGGGCCTCACCCCGGGGGTGCTCGCCGCCACCCTGGGCCTGCCCCCGTCGTCGCTTTCCTTCCACCTCAAGGAGCTGAGCCGGGCCGGGCTCGTCGAGCCGCGCAGAAGCGGCCGGCACATCGTCTACCGACCCGTCATCGGCCACATGAACGCCCTGCTCAACTACCTGACCGAGCACTGCTGCCAGGGCGAGCCCTGCGGGTTGGGCGCGCCGGCTGCCAACAGCCCGCCTGCGCCTTGCACGCCCGCTTCCTGCACCGCCTGCTGAGGCATCGACCGCCAAGGAGCCCGGCCACATGGGCAGTGGCGGCGGTGGCCATCGCGCTGCCATGGGCCGTGAACCGCTGAAGGAAGGACCGATGGCGCGTGCGTGACTCGCGCGCTACTGGATCCGCATGAAGCCAGCGTGACCACCCTGGCGGGTGTAGGTGTGTCATGAGACTTTCGCCCGCTTTCGTGAGCATTCGTGAGGCTGTAGCCCCTTCCAAAACGGAGTCCTCATGAACGCACGAACCGACCTGACCTCCACCTTCACCGACCCCGACGACCTCGACAACAACCGCTCGGCCAATCCGCACTTCCAGGATGTGCTGAACGCCGGCATGAGCCGCCGCAACCTGCTGCGTGGCTCTGCCGGCGGTGCGCTCGCTGCGATGTTCGCGCCCCTGGCCCTCAGCGGCTGCGGCGGTGGCGACAACCCCGCGCCGGCCCCCGCGCCCGTGAGCCCTGCGCCCACCGAGACGCTGCTGGGCTTCACCGCCGTGGCCAAGACGCTGGCCGACACCAACACCGTGCCGGCCGGCTACAGCGCCAGCGTGATCCTCGCCTGCGGCGACCCGCTGGCTGCGGGCGTGCCGGCCTACAAGAACGACGGCACCGACACGGGCTACGACAAGCGCGTGGGCGACTGCCACGACGGCATCCAGTACTTCGGACTCTCGGCCTCCGGCACGCGCGACGACAACAGCAATGCCCGTGCGCTGCTGGCGATGAACCACGAATACATCACGCCCGTGGTGCTGCATGTCAACGGCGGCAGCCCGCGGCCGCGCCCAGCCTCGGAGGTGGACATCGAGGTCGACTGCCACGGCATCACGGTGGCCGAAGTGGCCAAGGACGCCGCCGGCAAGTTCGCCGCTGTGGTGAGCTCCCCCTTCAACCGCCGCATCACGGGCAGCACGGCGATGGAGCTGTCAGGCCCGGCCCGCGGTCACGCACTCTTCGTCACGAAGTTCTCGCCCAACGGCACACGCACGCGCGGCACGATGAACAACTGCGGCAATGGCAAAACGCTGTGGGGCACGCTGCTCACCACGGAGGAGAACTGGTCGGGGTACTACTTCCGCGCAGCGGGCGACCAGGCCCAGCGCAGCGCCAAGCTCAACGCCTCCTTCGCCCGCTACGGCCGCAACGTCACCGCCACGAGCGCGGCGAACAGCCGCTACGGCTGGGAGACTGCCGGCACCGGCGACCTCTACGCCCGCTGGAACACGAGCGTCGTCGGCACGAGCACCGACGGCAGTGACGACTACCGCCACGAGTGGTTCTGCCAAGGCTTCATGGTCGAGGTCGACCCCTACAACGCCACCTCGGTGGTGAAAAAGCGCACGGGCCTGGGCCGCTTCGCGCACGAGAACTCGGCTTTCGGCCTCCCGGTGGCGGGCAAGCCGCTGGCCGTGTACATGGGTTGCGACTCGCAAAACGAGTACGTCTACAAGTGGGTCTCGGCAGAGAACTGGAACCCGGCTGACGCCAACGCGGCCGACCGGCTGGCCGTGGGTGACAAGTACCTGGACCGCGGCAAGCTCTACGTGGCCAAGTTCAATGAGAACGGCACGGGCGAGTGGGTCGAGCTGACCGTGACGAACCCGGCGATCGCTGGGGCCGCCTTCGGCTTCACGGATCAGGCCGAGATCTACATCCACACCCGCATCGCCGCCGATGCGGTGGGCGCGACCAAGATGGACCGCCCGGAGTGGGTGGACGTGCACCCGAGGACGGGCGAGCTCTACATCACGATGACGAACAACAGCAGCCGCCGGGTGGCTCCCACGGGAACCCAGACCCGGGTGGATGCTGCCAACCCGCGTGCCTACGTCGATGTGTTTGCAGGCCAGAGCACGGCGAGCGGCAACGTCAACGGCCACATCGTGCGCTTCAAGGACGCGAGCCCCGAGGCCACCAGCTTCAACTGGGACGTCTACCTCTTCGGTGGCGAGGCTGGCGCCGACCCGAAGCTCGTGAACCTGTCCGGCTTGACGGCTGACCAGGACTTCTCCAGCCCCGACGGCCTGGTCTTCTCGCGCAGCACGGGCCTGTGCTGGATCCAGACCGACGACGGCGCCTACGTGGACGTGACCAACTGCATGCTGCTGGCCGCCATCCCGGGCCAGCTCGGTGACGGCTCAGCCGTCACCCTGAGCTACAGCGGCGGAGTGTCGGTGACAACGCGCATGGGTGCCAAGCCCACGGCCGCCACCCTCAAGCGCTTCTACGTCGGGCCCTATGACTGCGAGGTCACGGGCCTGTGCGAGACGCCCGACGGCAAGACCATCTTCATCAACATCCAGCACCCCGGCGACGGCACCACAGCCGCCAACCTGGGCGACCCGAGCAAGTACACGAGCCAGTGGCCGAGCATCGTCGGCTACGGGGCCGGCAAGCGTCCGCGCTCGGCGACGGTGGTGATCACGAAGAACGACGGCGGGCGGGTCGGCACCTGAGTGCCAGACAGCCTCCTGGGCTGAAGAGTCAGCCCTCGAGGCTGTGGGCCATGGCCTGCGCGTGGCGGCGCGCGGCGGCGGCATCGGGCGCCTCCACCATGATGCGCAGCACCGGCTCCGTGCCCGAGGCCCGGATCAGCACGCGACCGGTGTCAGCGAGCTCGCGCTCCACCGTCTCACGCGCCTGCGCGAGCCCGGCGTGGGTCTTCCAGTCCACGCCCTCACGCAGGCGCACGTTGAGCAGCACCTGCGGATAGAGCTGCACGCCCTCGAGCAACCCGGCCAGCGAGGTGCCGCGCCGGCGTACCGCCTGCAGCACCTGCAGCGCGCTCACGATGCCGTCACCCGTGGTGTGACAGTCGAGCGCGAGCAGGTGGCCCGAGCCCTCGCCGCCGAGTTCCCAGCCACGTGCGACGAGTTCCTCGAGCACGTAGCGGTCGCCCACCTTGGCGCGCACGAGCTCCACGCCCGCACCGCGCAGTGCCACTTCCACCGCCATGTTCGTCATCAGCGTGCCCACCACGCCCGGCACCGTCCGACCCTGCGCGAGCCGGTCTGAGGCCAGCACGTAGAGCAGCTCGTCGCCGTTGAAGAGGCGCCCGCTCGCGTCCACCATCTGCAGCCGGTCGGCGTCGCCGTCCAGCGCGATGCCGTAGTCGGCGCCCTGCTCGCGCACCGCCTGCACCAGCGCCTGCGGCGCCGTGGCGCCTACGCCGTCGTTGATGTTCATGCCATCGGGCTTGCAACCGATGGTGTGCACCTGCGCACCCAGTTCGTGGAACACGTCCGGCGCCACGTGGTAGGCCGCACCGTGCGCAGCATCCACCACGAGCTTCATGCCGCGCAGCGACAGCGCGTTCGGAAAGGTGCTCTTGCAGAACTCCGTGTAGCGCCCGGCCGCGTCATCGATGCGCCGCGCGCGGCCCAGGCCCGCCGAGTCCACCCACTGGGCGGGCTCGTCGAGGGACTGCTCGACCGCCAGCTCCCACGCATCGGGCAGCTTCTCGCCGCTGGCGGAAAAGAACTTGACGCCGTTGTCGTGGTACGGGTTGTGGGAGGCGCTGATCACCACGCCCAGGTCCTGGCGCAACGCACGGGTGAGGTAGGCCACCCCGGGCGTGGGCAACGGGCCGCTGAGGAGCACGTTCACGCCCGCAGAAGCGAAGCCGGCCTCCAGAGCCGACTCGATCATGTAGCCCGACAGCCGCGTGTCCTTGCCGATCACGACGGACGGCCGCTCGGACTCGCGCCGCAGCACGCGCCCCACCGCATGCCCGAGACGCAGCATGAAGTCCGGCGTGATCGGGGAGCGGCCGACGGCACCACGGATGCCATCGGTGCCGAAATGCTTCCTGCTGCTCAACGCAGACTCATGCAACGTTCAGCCAAGACTCAGCCAGGCAGGAGCGAGCGGACCCGCCTCAGGCAGCGGCGGGCGCGCTGTCGGTGGGCGACACCGGCGCCGAAGGCCCCCCGCTGCTGCGCGGGGGCTGGGACGTCCAGTCCTTGGGCGGGCGCGGGGGCTTGCCGCCCATGATGTCGTCGATCTGGTCGCTGTCGATGGTCTCCCACTCGAGCAGCGCGCGCGCCATCGCGTGCATCTTGTCCTTGTTGTCCTCGATGAGCCGGCGCGCCACGCCGTACTGGTCGTCGATGATGCGGCGCACCACCTTGTCGACCGTCTGCATGGTCGCCTCGGACATGTTGGTCGTCTTCGTGACCGATCGGCCCAGGAAGACCTCGCCCTCGTTCTCCGCGTAGACCATCGGGCCGAGCTCGTCGGTCATGCCGTAGCGCGTGACCATGTCGCGCGCGATCTGCGTGGCGCGCTCGAAGTCGTTGGAGGCGCCCGTGGTCATCTGGTTCATGAACACCTCCTCGGCAATGCGCCCACCGAAGAGCACCGAGATGGTGGAGAGCATGCGCTCCTTGTCCATGCTGTAGCGGTCGCCCTCGGGCAGCTGCATCGTCACACCCAGCGCGCGGCCGCGTGGGATCACGGTGACCTTGTGCACGGGATCGGTCTTGGGCATCAGGCGAGCGACCAGGGCGTGACCGGCCTCGTGATAGGCCGTGTTGCGGCGCTCCTCCTCCGGCATGATCATGGACTTGCGCTCGGGGCCCATCAAAATCTTGTCTTTGGCTTTTTCGAAGTCTTGCATCTCCACCACGCGTGCGTTGCGACGCGCAG
>CAILKA010000558.1 GCA_903834645.1 uncultured beta proteobacterium | reverse complement strand
CTGCGCGTCGCTGCGGCGCTGCCGCCACACGCCCCGCGCGTGGCGCAGGGCCTGCGCGCAGGGCCGCGCACGCGGGCCGAGCAGGGCCTGTGCGGCCGCGTCGTCGCGTTCGATCCAGCGGCACAGCCCGGCCAGCTGCCGCCATTGCGCGGCCGACAGGCCGCCCGGGGCATCGGCCGCGTCGGCCGCTTCGGCCATCGTCAGGGTGGAGCTCGCCGACATGCCGGGCCCCTCAGTCGCGCTTGCCCGGGCCGAACCCCCGGCTGCCCAGCTTGTACCCGGCCACGAGCCCTGCCAGCGGCGCCAGGGCACCGATCAGCTCGGCCGCTCCCGAAGAGGCCGGGGCTTGGGCCTCGGCGGGCGGCATGGCGCGCCGGGGCGCATGCGGGTGAGAAGCCGGGTGCGCAGGGGTGGCGCGCTGCGGGCTGCGGTAGACGAGCAGGATGCCGCTGTCGGGCTCCACGATCTGCTCGAGCCGCAGGTCGTCGAGGGTGGCGTCCAGCTGCAGCCAAACCCCGCCGCCTTGCCGACGGGCGTGCAGGCGCAGCCGGTTCGTGCAGTTGAGCTCGGCCACCAGCCCCCTGACGTCAGCCACGAAGGCGAGCCGGCCGCTGTCCTGCACACGCGCGTGCAGCGGCCGCAGGGCACCTTCATCGAAGCTGACCTTGAAGGAGGGGTCGTCGGGCTCGTTGTGCAGGTCGTCGTCGCCCACGACGCCGATCACCACCTCCATGCCGAAGTGACGCGAGTTGCGCACGAGCAGCGTCAGCTGCTCGCCCAGCAGCCGGGCGCTGAGCAGGGGCTCGCCCGAAGGGCCCCAGCACTCGTCGCGCTCGTATGTCCATTGCAGTGACGCCGTCATCGATCCTCCGCGCGCGCCGCCCACCCGCGGAACGGCTTGATCGGGTTATCGGCAGCGCCACCGGCTTCCTGAGGGCTGCCAGGCGAAGGCCGCGCACGCCACCCCGGCAGCGGCGACTTCGTCGAGCGCGTCGGCAGCGGCCCCGACTCCTTCCGGCATCCGGCGCAGCGCCTCGAAGAAGAGGGCCGACTGCTCCCGCTCGCCCTCGGCCGCGATCGGGCCTTGCACGAACGGGTCAGGCAGCCCCCGGGGGATCGTGGGCAGCGCCGCCGACCGTGTCGGGCCTGCGATCCTCACAGCCCCTGGGGCTGCCCACCTGAGCAGCCGGATTTCCGCTCCGAAATGATCGTTTCGGAGCGAATGGGGGCTCGATTCCTATCATTCCGGACGCCAAACCGGGTAGCGCTGGCCAGACTGAGGACTCCTTCAACTTAGACGGAGTCCTCCATGAATGCCCCCGTACAACTGCTGGTGGTCTCGCTCGTCAGCGTGTCCCTGAGCCTGATCGTCCTGCGCTTGCTGTCGCAACCGCTGGCTCGCGTGCTGGCCCGCATCTGCCCCGACGAGGCCGCAGCGGCGTTCTGGCTCGGCTACACGAAGGTGATGCTGACCATCGCGCCGCTCCTGGCGACGCTGGCCGTCGATGCTTTCGCAGGCGCTGACCATCCCCTGGCCGCCATCCGGCTGACCCTGATGGCCGCCCTGGTGGGCCTGCTGGTCGGCCTCTATGCCGTGGGTCGCCGCCTGAACGCGTTCGTCCGCCCGGCGAGCGCCGGGGAGGATGTGGCGGAGGGCCAGTCGTGAAGATCCTCCTCACGGGTGCCAGCGGCTTCGTGGGCCGCAACCTGACCAGGGTGCTGGGTGCGCACGGGCACGACGTTCGCCCGGTCTCCAGGCGGCATGGTTTCGACATGAGCCGCATGCTGGCACCCGCCGACTGGCTCTCCTGCCTCGACGGCATCGGGAGCATCGACGCGGTGGTCAACGCCGCGGGCATCATCGGCGAGACCCGAAGCCAGCGCTTCGACCTCCTGCACACCCGGGCACCGGTGGCCTTGTTCGAGGCCTGCCGCCAGGCGGGCGTGCGCCGCGTGGTTCAGATCTCCGCGCTGGGAGCGGACGACACGGCGTTCTCCCGCTACCACCTGAGCAAGCGCGAGGCCGACCAGGCCCTGCTGCAGCTTCACGCACAGGGCTGCGTGCTGCGCCCGGCGCTGATCTATGGCCGGGGCGGCACGAGTGCCGCGTTGCTGCTGCGCGTGGCGGCGCTGCCGCTCGTTCCCGCCCTGGAAGCGGGCGCCCAGGCGTTGCAGCCGGTGCACATCAGCGATGTGGTGGCGACGGTCCTGCGCGCGCTGACCGGGCCCGCACCGCCCCGGGAGCTCGACATCGTCGGCCCACAGACGGTGTCGTTGGCCGACTGGATGCAGACCCTGCGTGCCGCGCAGGGTCTGCCGAAGGCGCGGTTGCTGCGGGTGCCCTATGCCCTGGCATGGGCCGGGTCGTGGCTGCTGCGACCCCTGCACCCCCTGGCCGCACCCGACAACCTGCGCATGCTGCGCCAGGGCTACCGCGCCGACGGCAGGGCCATCGAGCAGTTCCTCGGGCGCCCGCTGCTGCCGCCGCAGCCGCACCTGCAGTTCGAGGACGCTTCGATCCTCGGGAGGCGTCCATGAGCTACACCACCCTCAAGACCCTGCACATCCTGAGCATGGTGGTGCTGTTCGGCACCGGTCTGGGCAGCGCCTACTACAAGTGGATGGCCGACCGCAGCGGCAACGTGCCTCACATCGCCCGCACCAACCGCAACGTCGTGCTGGCCGACTGGATCTTCACGACGCCCACCGTCATGCTTCAACCCCTGACCGGCTTGTGGATGGTCCACCAGCTCGGGCTGCCGTGGAGCACGCCCTGGATCGCCGCCAGTCTGGGCCTGTACGCCCTGGCCGCAGCCTGCTGGTTGCCGGTGGTCGGAT
>CAILKA010000557.1 GCA_903834645.1 uncultured beta proteobacterium | reverse complement strand
GTCTACGCCATGGAGCTCGGCGGGCCCGAGGTCGGCCGCGGCTGCGGCGGCCGCGGGATCATCCACGGCTTCGAGACCCGGGAAAAGCTCGGCTTCCACGACTGGGGTTTCGACTACGTGCTGCTCGACTTCCTCGGCGACGTGGTGTGCGGCGGCTTCGGGTTGCCGATCGCGCGAGACATGTGCCAGAAGGTCATCGTGGTGGGCAGCAACGACCTGCAGAGCCTGTACGTGGCCAACAACGTGTGTTCGGCGGTCGAGTACTTCCGCAAGCTCGGCGGCAACGTCGGGGTGGCGGGCATGGTCGTCAACAAGGACGACGGCACCGGCGAGGCGGCAGCCTTCGCGGCCAACGCCGGCATCCCGGTGCTCGCAGCCATCCCCGCGCACGAGGACATCCGCCGCAAGAGCGCCTCCTACGAGATCATCGGCAAGCCCGGCACCCCCTGGGCTGGCCTTTTCGAGCAGCTCGCCACCCAGGTGGCAGACGCCCCACCCGTGCGGCCCCGCCCGCAAACGCAGGACCAGCTGCTTGGCCTTTTCTCCTCGGACTCCGTGGGCCGCAACGTGGTCCTGCAGCCAGCCACGCTGGCCGACATGATGGGCAGCGAGCAGGTGGTCAAGCCCTCGCTCGAAGTCATCTACGACGCCGCCTGAGGCCGAGGCCGCCGCGATGACCCAACCCTCCGAGGCCATGCCAGACGTCGCGCAGCCCGCCGCCCTCACCTCCGATGGCCTGGGCTGCCACGCCGGGCGCGACCAGATGCGCGCCGCCGCCGAGGCGGCCGGCAAGACCGAGGTGCTCGAGCGCTACCGGCAGGACTACCCGCTGCCCGAGGGCGCGGGCCCCCACGACCAGCCCCAGAGCATGTGCCCGGCCTTCGGCTCGCTGCGCGTGGGCCTGCGCATGCGCCGCACGATGACGATCCTGTCGGGCAGCGCCTGCTGCGTCTACGGGCTGACCTTCACCTCGCACTTCTACGGCGCGCGCCGCAGCGTGGGCTACGTGCCCTTCAACAGCGAGACACTCGTCACCGGCAAGCTCTTCGAGGACATCCGCGACGCCGTCCACGCGAGCGCCGATGCCTCCAAGTACGACGCCATCGTCGTCATCAATCTGTGCGTGCCCACGGCCAGTGGCGTGCCGCTGCAGCTCCTGCCGGGTCAGATCAACGGCGTGCGCATCGTGGGCATCGACGTGCCCGGGTTCGGCGTGCCCACGCACGCCGAGGCCAAGGACGTGCTCGCCGGCGCCATGCTCAAGGTCGCTCGCAGCGAAGCCGAGGCGGGCCCCGTTGCCGCGCCACGCACGGGCGTGAGCGAGCGGCCCACCGTCACGCTGCTGGGCGAGATGTTCCCGGCCGATCCGGTGGGCATCGGCATGCTGCTCGAGCCCCTGGGCCTGGCCAGCGGCCCGGTGGTGCCCACGCGCGAGTGGCGCGAGCTCTACGCCGCGCTCGCTTCCCCGGTGGTCGCGGCGATCCACCCCTTCTACACCGCCAGCGTGCGCGAGTTCGAGGCGGCCGGGCGCATCGTCGTGCCTTCCGCTCCCGTGGGCCATGACGGCACCGAGGCCTGGCTGCAGGCTGTGGGCAAGGCCGCGAGCGTGCCTCAGGCCATGATCGACGCAGCCAAGAACAAATGGCTGCCCGCGATCCGCGCAGCGCTGGCACGCACGCCGATCAAGGGCCGCGTGACGGTCAGCGGCTACGAAGGCAGCGAGCTGCTCGTGGCACGCCTGCTGATCGAGTCGGGCGCGGAAGTGCCTTACGTCGGGACGGCCTGCCCCAAGACACCCTGGAGCGCTCCCGATTTGCAGTGGCTGCAAGCGCGCGGCGTCCATGTGCAGTAACCGCGCAAGCCTCGAGCAGGACATCGCCGCCGTGCGTGAGTTCCGCCCGGATCTGGCCATCGGCACCACGCCGGTGGTGCAGGCCGCCAAGGAAGCCGCGATCCCGGCCCTGTACTTCACGAACCTGATTTCCGCTCGCCCGCTGATGAGCGTCGCAGGAGCGGGCTCGCTCGCGCAAGTGATCAACGCCGCCATCGGCAACCGCGCCCGCTTCGACTCCATGCGCGAGTTCTTCGGCGAGGTCGGCCAGGGAGACCAGGCAGGCGTCTGGGAGAACGAACCGGTGCTGCGCCCCGAGTTCCGTGCCGAGACGCGACGCCAGGTGATCAAGGTGCTCAAGCGGCGCAAGGCCGAGGAGATGATGTGATGCAGGAGCGCGCCTGATGCTCGTCCTGGACCACGACCGCGCCGGCGGCTACTGGGGGGCCGTCTACGTCTTCACGGCCATCAAGGGCCTGCAGGTCGTCATCGACGGCCCCGTGGGCTGCGAGAACCTGCCCGTCACGAGCGTGCTGCACTACACCGATGCGCTGCCGCCGCATGAGCTGCCCATCGTCGTCACCGGCCTTGCAGAAGAGCAACTGGGCCGCGAGGGCACCGAAGGCAGCCTTCGCCGCGCGCACAAGGCACTCGACCCCGACCTGCCCAGCGTCGTGGTCACGGGTTCGATCGCCGAGATGATCGGCGGGGGCGTCACCCCCGAGGGCACGACGATCCAGCGCTTCCTGCCGCGCACCATCGACGAAGACCAGTGGCAGGCCGCCGACCGCGCGATGCTGTGGCTGTGGCACGAGCACGGGCTGCGCCACATCCCCGCGCGCACGCCCTTCGAGGCGCGCACGCCCGGCGAGAAGCCGCGCGTGAACATCCTCGGCCCCGCCTACGGCACCTTCAACATGCCCAGCGATCTCGCCGAGATCCGGCGCCTGGTGGAGGGCATCGGCGCCGAAGTGAACATGGTGTTCCCGCTGGGCAGCCACCTGGCCGACGTGCAGAAGCTGGCCGACGCCGACGTCAACGTCGTGCTCTACCGCGAGTTCGGCCGCGCCCTGGCCGAGGCGCTCGATCGGCCCTACCTGCAGGCCCCGATCGGGCTGCACAGCACCACCGCCTTCCTGCGCGAGCTGGG
Organism: uncultured beta proteobacterium; assembly: GCA_903834645.1. Taxonomy (GTDB): domain Bacteria; phylum Pseudomonadota; class Gammaproteobacteria; order Burkholderiales; family Burkholderiaceae_C; genus Rubrivivax. The sequence continues at coordinate 2,168 of CAILKA010000557.1, read as the reverse complement.
CCGGCTGCTGCACCTTGATCCCGAGCCCTTCATCACGCGCGAGAAGCACACCACCATCAAGCCGGTGTGGGATCTGTGGCGCTCCGTCACGCAAGACTTTTTCGGCACGGCCAGCTTCGGGATCGTCGCCAGCGAAACCTATGCACGTGGCGTGCGTCACTTCCTCGAAGACGAGCTCGGCCTGCCCTGCCACTTCGCCGTCTCGCGCAAGCCCGGAGCCAAGACCGACAACGAGGCCGTCCGAGCCCAGGTGCACGCCAAGCCGCCCCTCGTCGTCTTTGGCAGCTACAACGAACGCATGTACCTGGCCGAACTCGGCGGCGGCGGCCACGGCCCGCGCCCGATGTTCGTGCCCGCCAGCTTTCCCGGCGCCATCATCCGCCGCGCCACCGGCACGCCCTTCATGGGCTACGCCGGCGCCACCTATCTGGTGCAGGAGTTCTGCAACGCGCTCTTCCACATCCTGCCGCTGGGCCCGGACCTCGACCGCATCGAGGCCACCCCTGTGCGAGACGCCCAGGGTCGCCCGCTGCCCTGGGAAGACGAGGCGCAGGCGCTGCTGGCCCGCCTGGTGCAGGCCGAGCCTGTGCTGGTGCAGATCTCGGCAGCCAAGCGGCTGCGTGACCGCGCCGAACTCGAGGCGCGCCGCGCGGGCGATGCCCGCGTGACGTCCACTCGCGTGGACGCCGCGCACGCTGCGCTGCGCGCAGGGGTGACGGCATGAAGACGAGCGCAGGCGCTTGCGGGCAGCCCGGAATCGGGGGGTGGCCCACAGCCGCTCCCTCAATGAATGTCGTGGCGATCCGCCGCGGCTGCCTCATTGCGCAGGCTTGGCGCAACCGTGGCCGAAAGGCTGATTCATCAAGGAGTGGTTCACATGGCTGACCGCAAGGGCTCGATATCGGGCCTGAATGACGACGAAGCCCAGGAGTTCCACCGGTACTGGGTACAGGGGTTCGTGGGGTTCACGGCTGTGGCCGTGGTCGCACACCTGCTGGTCTGGATCTGGCGACCCTGGTTCTAAGTCAGGCACACCACAGGAGATAGCTATGGCCAACAACGTGCAACGCGTGCCCGCGCGTGAATCGCAGGAAACGCACTCCGTGTCGTTTCTGACGCTGTTCACCGTGAGCTTCGTGGTCTTCGCGGCGATTGCCGTCGTCGGGCAGATGCTCGGTTGGCACTGGCGCTCGTGGCTGCCTGGCGCAGAAGGCGTGAAGTCGATGACGGGCGGGGTCAAAGCCGCGGTCTACACCTTCATGTCCCATCTTCATTAGGAGTAGTTCATATGTGGCGAATCTGGAAGCTCTACGACCCGCTGCGCGCGATGGTCGCTCAGGGGATCTTCCTCTTCGGGCTGGCGGCGATGATCCATCTCATCCTGCTCAGCACGCCGACCTACAACTGGCTCGACGGCCCGAATGCGGCTGCCGTCAAAGCCCAGAAGGCGGCGGAGAAGAAGTAAGGCTTGCGCTCTCGAGCCAAGCCTGCTTGACGGGCAGGCGGAGGCGGATCACGGTCCGCTGACGTCCTGCCCAACCGGAATACATGCCCTTGCGGAGCCGGCGCGCGAACGCGCCAGGGGTCGCAGGGGGCGGAGGGCCCTGACATGGCCATGCTGAGTTTCGAACGAAAGTACCGGGTACGCGGCGGCACGCTGGTAGGCGGTGATCTGTTCGACTTCTGGGTCGGACCGTTCTACGTCGGCTTCTTCGGCGTCACCACGGTCTTTTTCAGCTTCCTCGGAACGGCGCTGATCCTGTACGACGCGTCGCTCCAGGGGGTGTTCAACCCCTGGAGGATCAACGTCGCCCCTCCTGACCTGAAATACGGCCTGGGACTGGCGCCGCTGAAGGAAGGTGGCATCTGGCAGATCGTGACGGTGTGCGCCATCGGCGCCTTCGGCAGCTGGGCGCTGCGCGAGGTCGAGATCTGCCGCAAGCTCGGCATGGGCTACCACGTGCCGGTGGCCTTCGCCGTGGCGATCTTCGCCTACGTGACGCTGGTGGTCATCCGCCCGGTGCTGATGGGCGCCTGGGGACACGGGTTCCCCTACGGCATCTGGAGCCACCTCGACTGGGTCAGCAACATCGGCTACCAGTACCTGCACTTTCACTACAACCCCGCGCACATGATCGCCGTGAGCTTCTTCTTCACGACGACATTCG
>CAILKA010000556.1 GCA_903834645.1 uncultured beta proteobacterium | reverse complement strand
GTTGATCAGGCCCACGATGTCTTGCTGCACCTCGCCGGCGAGCACCCACTCGACGACCTCCATGGTCTCGTCGTCGGTCACGCGCATGCCCTGGATGAAGGTGCCCTTCTTGCCGACCTTGGCCAGCGCCTCGTCGATCTGCGGGCCACCGCCGTGCACGACGATGGGGTTCATGCCCACGAGCTTGAGCAGCACGATGTCCTCGGCGAAGTCCTGCTGCAGCGCGGGGTCGGTCATCGCGTTGCCGCCGTACTTGATGACGAGCGTCTTGCCGTGGTAGCGGCGGATGTAGGGCAGCGCCTGCGCCAGGATCTCGGCCTGGTCGCGGGGGGTGATATGGTCCAGGCTGTGCGCGGCGTCGGGCGTGTTCATCGGCGTGCGGCGGTTGGCGGGGTGCAAGGAAGAAGAAGCGGACATTGTAGGAAAGGCCCGCCGCCTCGCGCTCACGCGGCCACGGGGCTCAGAAGTGGATCCCGCGCATCATCTGCTGCAGCGCCACGGCCTCGGCCGACAACTGGGGTTTGCCGGCCTTGTCGGCACGCGCGGCCTCGCTGTCGGGGAACATGCGAAAGCTCGTGTTCATCACGATCTGCGCCACGCGCGGGGCCAGGGCGTGGAGCACCTCCCCCACGATGCCCAGCCGCGTGGCGATGCGCACGGGCTTGTAGACGCAGGCCTGCACGATCATGTCGGCTGCCTCCTCGGGGCTGAGCGTGGGCACGTTGTTGTAGATCTTGGTCGGGGCGATCATCGGCGTGCGCACGAGCGGCATGTTGATGGTCGTGAAGGTCACGCCCTGGTCGGCGAACTCGCTGCTGGCGCAGCGCGTCCAGGCGTCCAGTGCCGCCTTGCTCGCCACGTAGGCGGAGAAGCGCGGCGCGTTGGTGAGCACGCCGATGGAGCTGATGTTGACCACGTGCCCACGCTTGCGGGCCACCATGCCCGGCAGCAGGCCCATCGTCACGCGCAGGCAGCCGAAGTAGTTGAGCTGCATCGTGCGCTCGAAGTCGTGGAAGCGGTCGTAGCTGCTCTCGATGGCGCGGCGGATCGAGCGCCCGGCGTTGTTGATGAGGAAGTCCACGCCGCCGTGGGCCTGCTGCAGGGCCTGCAGGAAGGCGTCGCACCCCGCCGGGTCGGCGATGTCGACGCTGTAGCCGTGCACCCGGGCCTGCGGCCCGGCCGCCTCGCGGATCTCGCGCTCGGCCTGCCCGAGCTTGTCGGCGTCGCGCCCGCAGATGACGGTGATGGCTCCGGCCTGCGCGAACTTGATCGCCGCAGCCAGCCCGATGCCCGAGGAGCCGCCCGTGACGAGCACCACCTTGCCGCCGACCGTGCCCTTGAGGCTGCGATCGATGAACAGATCGGGGTCGAGGTGGCGCTCCCAGTAGTCCCACAGCCGCCAGGCGTAGTCGTGCAGGTCCGGGCACTCGATGCCGCTGCCCTTGAGTGCGGCATCGGTCTCGCGCCGGTCGAAGCGCGTGGGGTAGTTGACGAAGGTGAAGATGTCCTCGGGCAGGCCGAGATCCTTCATTACCGCGTTGCGGATGCGCCGCACCGGGGCGAGCGCCATCAGGCTCTTCTTCACGCCGCGCGGGATGAAGCCGAAGAGCGCGGCGTTGACGAAGAGGTTCATCTTCGGCGCGTGCGCCGCGCGCGCGAAGATGTCGAGCACGTCTCCCACGCGGTAGCCCTGCGGGTCCACGAGGTGGTAGCAGCGGCCGCTCGTGTGGTGGTGGTGGCTGATGTGGTCGATCGCGTCCACCACGAAGTCCACCGGCACGATGTTGATGCGCCCGCCTTCCAGGCCGACGGAGGGCATCCACGGCGGCAGGATCTGGCGCATGCGCTGGATCAGCTTGAAGAAGTAGTACGGGCCGTCGATCTTGTCCATCTCCCCCGTCTTCGAGTCGCCCACCACCATGGCCGGGCGGTAGACCGACCAGGGCACCTTGCACTCGCGCCGCACGATCTTCTCGGACTCGTGCTTGGTCATGAAGTAGGGGTGGTCCAGGCCCTCGGCCTCGTCGAACATGTCCTCGCGGAAGACTCCCTCGTACAGGCCCGCCGCAGCGATGCTGCTGACGTGGTGGAAGTGCCTGGCGTCGATGGCGCGCGCGAGGTCCACCGCGTGGCGCGTGCCTTCCACGTTCACCTGCACCTGGCTGTCCTCGCCCGCCTGGAGGTCGTAGACGGCAGCCAGGTGGTAGAAGTGGTCGATCTGCCCCTTGAGGGCCTTGAGCGCGTCGCCGGCCACGCCCAGGCGCGAGGCGGTCAGGTCGCCCACCACGGGTATGGCGCGCTGGCGGCTCGCGCCCCAATAGGCCAGCAGCTCGGGCACGCGCGCCTCCGAGCCCGGGCGCACCAGGAAGTGCACGACCGCTCCGCGCCGGGCGAGCAGCCTGCGCACGAGCCGCTTGCCGATGAACCCGGTGGCACCGGTGACGAAGTAGTGCATCGAACCTCTCCTCGGACCCGGCCAGGGCCCCTGCCGATCGGCATTCTCCGGTGGCGCGCGCACCCCACCGGCCCGCGCTTTCCCCAAGCCCGCCCCCGCGCCTGTGGCGACCCCGGGCTCGCCACTTCGCGTGCCGGGGCCGGCCAACGCGCCGCTGCGACCTGCGGCGCTGCCCACGCGCATCGCCCGTTCGCACCCGGGCGCGCACGATTAGGCTGCGCTCTCCAGGCACGCCGGTCTACAGTGGTTGGCATTCATTCGCAGCAGAGGTCGACACATGGTCAAGAAGCTCAAGAAACTGGCCGAGAGCCAGGCCGCCGCACCCGCCGGGTTGTTGCAAGGCGACCTCGCCGGCATGGTCAAGGACTCCGCCCAGCAGATCTGGCTCGCCGGCATGGGCGCCTTTGCCAAGGCGCAGGCCGAGGGGGGCAAGGTCTTCGAGGCGCTGATCCAGGAGGGCACGGCGCTGCAGCGCAAGACCCAGGGCCTGGCCGAGGACAAGATCAACGAGGTCACCGGCCGCATGAGCAACATGGCGGGGGAAGTGACCGCCAAGGCGGGCGAGCAATGGGACAAGCTCGAGTCGATCTTCGAGTCGCGCACGGCCAAGGCGCTCGGCCGGCTCGGCGTGCCCACTGCCGCCGATATCCAGGCCCTGTCGGCCCGAATCGACGCGCTGGCGGCCCGGGTGGAGGCACTCTCGCCCTCGCCCGCCGGGAAAGCCAGGAAGGCAGCAACGGCCCCCGCCCCCACCCCCGCAGCGGCGCCCGTGGCCCGCAAGCGCCGAGCAGCGGCAGCGCCTGCGGCGAAGAAGGCCGCACCCGTCGCACGCAAGCGTGCGGCGTCGGCTCAGGCGGGCAGGTAGCGCGCCTGCAGGTGCGCGCGGAAGTGCGCCGGGTTCAGCGGCTCGCCGCTGGCCCGGATCGCGAGCTCGTCGGTGGTGTGGCGGCTGCCCTGGCTCCAGATGTTCGTCTGGAGCCAGTCGAAGACGCAGCCCAGTTCGCCCGCGCCGATGCGCGCGTCGAGGTCAGGCATGGCGCTGCGCATCGCCGCGAACCACTGCGCCGCGTACATCGCGCCGAGCGAGTAGCAGGGGAAATAGCCGAACAGGGCCTCGGGCCAGTGCACGTCCTGCAGCGGTCCATCGCGGTAGTTGCCGCGTGTGTCCAGCCCGAGCAGCTCCTGCATCTTGGCATCCCATAGGGCCGGGATGTCCTCGGGCTCGATCTCGCCTTCGATCAGCGGGCGCTCGATCTCGAAGCGCAGGATCACGTGCGCCGGGTAGGTGACTTCGTCGGCGTCCACGCGGATGAGGCCACGCTGCACGCGCGTGACGAGCCGGTGCAGGTTGGCCGGCTCGAAGGCCGGCTGGTCGCCGAAGGTCTCGCGCACGAGCGGTGAGAGCAGCGCGACAAAGCCTGGGTGGCTCGCGAGCTGCATCTCGAAGCTCAGCGACTGGCTCTCGTGCAGCGCCATCGAGCGCGCCTCGGCCACCGGCTGGCCGAGCCAGCCCCGGGGCAGCCCCTGCTCATAGCGGGCATGGCCGGTCTCGTGGATCGTGCCCATGAGGCTCGACAGGAACTCGTCTTCGCGAAAGCGCGTGGTGATGCGCACGTCCTCGGGCACGCCTCCACAGAAGGGATGGGTGCTCACGTCCAGCCGCCCGGCCTCGAAGTCGAAGCCCAGCAGCCGCATCACGCGCTCGCACAGCACGCGCTGCGCAGGAATCGGGAAGGGCCCGACGGGCTGGATCACCGGCTCGCTGGCCTGCCGCGCCTGGACGCGCTCGATGAGGTCGGGCAGCCACTGCCGCACCTCCCCGAACACGTGCGAGACGGTGTCCGAGCGCATGCCGGGCTCGAAACGGTCCATCAGCGCGTCGTAGCGCGGCAGGCCGCTGCGTGCCGACAGCAGAGCAGCCTCCTCGCGCGCCACCGCCAGCACCTCGCGGAAATTGCCAAGAAAGCCCTTCCAGTCGTTGGCTGGGCGCTGCGTGCGCCAGGCGTGTTCGCAGCGCCGAGCAGCCAGGGTGCGTCGCTGCACGAGCGCAGACGGAAGCGCGTTGGCGAGCTCCCAGTTGCGGCGGATCTCGCGCAGGTTGGCACGTTGCACCTCGTCCAGCGGCTCCTGCTCGGCACGCACCATCTCGTCGGGCAAGCCGGCATCGGTGCGCAGGCCATGCATGAGCCCGGCGAGTTCGGCCAGTGCGGCCGTGCGCGCCTCGTTGCCCTTGGGCGGCATGTGGGCAGCCTGATCCCATCCGGCGATCGAGCCGAGGTGGCCCAGGTGGTGCAGGCGACGGTTGACCGCGGCGAGGCGGTCGTAGGCAGGGGTGGTGACGCTCATCCTCCTATTGTGCCCAGCGCCGGACACCCCCGCACCTACGGGCTGAACCGCCCGGGGAACACCCACATCAGCGCACCCGTCAGGGTCAGGTAGCGGGCGAACTTGCCGATCGCCATGTAGAGCACGCAGGGCCAGAACGGCAGGCGCAGCCAGCCGGCCACCGCGCACACCGGATCGCCCACGACCGGCAGCCAGCTCAGCAAGCAGGCCTTGGGCCCGAAGCGCTCGAGCCAGGCGAGCACCCTCGCCTCGGCGCGCTTGCGACGGGTCAGGTGCTCGTAGGCCCGCTCCGCGCCGTAGCCCATCCACCACGTGATCGCCCCGCCGCAGGTGTTGCCGGCCGTGGCCACGAGCACCGCAGGCCAGAACAGGCTGGGGTCGAGCTTGACGAGACCAAAGACGGCAGGCTCGCTGCCCATGGGCAGCAAGGTGGCCGATACCAACGCCACGATGAAGACCGTGCTCAGCCCGTAGCGCGGCAGCGAGAGCGTGGCCAGCAGACTGTGCAACCAGGCTTCCATGGGTGTCCATCATAGGCAGGCGCGTCCGCTGCCATCGCTATACTCCTGCCTCCTTTTTCAGCACTGCGGCAGCTCACCCTCCATGCGCATCGGTCCGATCGAGCTGCCCAATGCGCTCTTCGTCGCCCCGATGGCCGGTGTCACTGACCGGCCGTTCCGGATGCTGTGCAAGCGCCTGGGCGCCGGCTATGCGGTCAGCGAGATGGTGACGTCGCGGCGCGAGCTGTGGGACAGCCTCAAGACGAGCCGTCGCGCCAACCACGAAGGCGAACCGGAGCCCATCGCGGTGCAGATCGCGGGCGTCGACCCCGCCGAGATGGCCGACGCTGCGCGCCACAACATCGATCGCGGGGCCCAGGTCATCGACCTCAACATGGGCTGCCCCGCCAAGAAGGTGTGCAACGTCTATGCCGGCTCGGCGCTGATGAGCAACGAGCCGCTGGCGCTGCGCATCGTCGAGGCGGTGGTGGCAGCGTGTGCGCCGCGCGGCGTGCCGGTGACGCTCAAGATGCGCACAGGGCGCTGCGACACCGAGCGCAACGCCGTGGCGCTGGCACGGGCGGCCGAGTCTGCCGGCGTGGCGATGGTGACGGTGCACGGCCGCACGCGGGTACAAGGCTACGCCGGCCTGGCCGAATACGACACGATCGCCGCGGTGAAGGCGGCGCTTCGCGTCCCGGTGGCAGCCAACGGCGACATCGACTCGCCCAGGAAGGCGCGCGAGGTGCTGCGGCACACCGCGGCCGATGCCCTCATGATCGGCCGCGCAGCGCAAGGCCGTCCCTGGATCTTCCGCGAGATCGCCCATTTCCTGGCCACCGGGGAGGCACTGCCACCGCCCCCGGTGCGGGATGTGCGGCGCTGGCTGCTCGAGCACCTGCAGGACCACTACACCCTGTATGGCGAATCCGCCGGCGTGCGCAGCGCGCGCAAGCACATCGGCTGGGCCGTGCGCGAACTGCCCGGGGCCCAGGCCTTCCGCGATGCCATGAACCGGCTCGAGACCTGCGAGACGCAGTTCGCGGCCGTTTCCGCCTTTTTCGATGCCCTGGCCGACGCCCACGAGCGGCTGCCCGCCGCCAACGAGCCGCAACTGCGGCGGCGCGCCTGAGACATTGCGCCCTGGCGCAACCCTGGCGCACCCCTGACCACCCCTGATCCACCCGACGACGAGCCCCGTGAGCCAGACCCAGATCGATCGCTGCATCCGCAGCACCCTCGAGCAGTACTTCCACGACCTGCGCGGCACCGAGCCCAGCGGCGTGCACGAGATGATTCTCCGTGCGGCCGAGCGTCCGCTGCTGGAATCGGTGATGGCGCGTGCCGAAGGCAACCAGAGCCGCGCCGCCGCCTGGCTCGGCATCAACCGCAACACGCTGCACCGCAAGCTGCGCGAGCACGGGCTCCTCGAATGACCGCCTCCCACACTTCCCCTGAGGCCGGCCTGCCGGCGGCGGGCGCCGGCGGCCTCACGGCACTGCTGTCTGTCTCGGACAAGACCGGCGTGGCCGACCTCGCGCGGGCGCTGCATGCCCTGGGCGTGCGGCTCGTCTCCACTGGAGGGACCGCCCGGCTGCTGGCCGAGGCCGGCTTGCCGGTCACGGAAGTGGCCGCTCTCACAGGATTCCCGGAGATGCTCGATGGCCGCGTGAAGACGCTGCACCCGGTGATCCACGGTGGCCTGCTCGCCCGGCGCGACGTGCCGGCGCACCGCGAGGCGCTCGCTCAGCACGGCATCGGCACGATCGACCTGCTCGTCGTCAACCTCTATCCCTTCGAGCAGACCGTCTCCCGTGCAGGCTGCACGCTCGAGGAGGCGATCGAGAACATCGACATCGGCGGCCCGGCGATGGTGCGCAGCGCGGCCAAGAACTGGAAGGACGTGGCGGTGCTCACCGACGCCGCGCAGTACGCGCAGGTGCTCGCCGAGTTGCGCGCGGACGGCCGGGTGGCCGAGAAGACGCGTTTTGCGCTGGCAGTGGCAGCGTTCAACCGCATCAGCCAGTACGACGGCGCGATCAGCGACTATTTGTCGTCGGTGCAGCCCGATGGCAGCATGTCGGTGTTTGCCGGTCAGGCCAATG
>CAILKA010000555.1 GCA_903834645.1 uncultured beta proteobacterium | reverse complement strand
GGCCTCGCGCACGGGCATGGTGGGCGCGGTGCTGCTGGCGCTGTGGGCGCTGGCCGACCGCCGGCTGTCGCGCCCGGGTCGTGCACTGCTGCTGTCGGCGCCGGCCTGGTATGCGCTGGCCTGGGCCGGCATGGCCGCCTGGGCGCATCAGGCGCGGCAGGCCTTCGGCGGCACGGCGCGCCTGGGCGAGTCGGTGGAGTCGAGTTCGCGCGTGGGCATCTGGCGCGACACGCTGGAGCTCATCCGCGAGCATCCGTGGTCGGGCGTGGGGTTCGGCGAGTTCAATTTCGCCTGGTCGCTCACGCCCTTCCCGCAGCGGCCGGTGGCCTTCTTCGATCACTCGCACAACCTGCTGCTGCAGTTTGCCGTCGAACTCGGGCTGCCGCTGGCAGCGCTGCTCCTGGGGCTGCTCGCGTACGCGCTGTGGCGCGCGGCGCGGCTGGCCTGGGGGCCGCTGGCCCCCACGGGCGAGGCGGGCACGGCGCGGCGCGTGGCGCTGGCGATGGTGGTGATGATCGGCCTGCACAGCCTGCTGGAGTACCCGCTGTGGTACGCCTACTTCCTGCTGCCTGCGGCTTGGTGCCTGGGCGTGGCGCTGGCGCCGCGGCCAGGGGCCGCGGCGGCGGGCGAGGGTGCCGTGGTGCCCGACGGAGCCGATGGGGTTGATGGTGCCGATCGGGCCGATCCCCCCGCGCCTGGCTCGCCGGGTGCAGATCGCGACCCCGGCCGGGCGCTGCTGCAGGTGGCGGGAGCGATCCTCGTGCTGGGCGCGCTGGCCGCGGTGGCCGACTACGCGCGCGTGGTGCCGATCTTCGAGGCGGGCCCCGGCGCCCCGCCGCTGGCGCAGCGCATCGCCACGGGCCAGCGCAGCGTGCTCTTCGCCCACCACGCGCACTACGCGGCGGGCACCGTCAGCCAGACGCCCGCTGCCGAGATGGACAGCCTGCAGCAGGCGGCCCACCACCTGCTCGACACGCGGCTGATGATGGCCTGGGCGCGCGCCTATGCCGATTCGGGCGACCTGGAGCGCGCGCGCTTCCTGGCCGCGCGGCTGCGCGAGTTCCGCAACCCGGCGTCGGCCGAGTTCTTCGAGCCGTGCGCCGCAGCGGTGCCCGGGGCTCCTGCGGCCGCGCGCCGAGAGGCGGCGCTGGGCGACCAGCCCGAACCGTTCCAGTGCGCCGGGCCCGCGCGCGCGCTGGGCTGGCGCGACTTCAGCAGGCGCTGACCCGCCACGCCCGCCCCGGATCTCAGGCCGGGCCGACCCAGTGTCCGGACTTGCCGCCGCGCTTTTCCAGCAGCCGGATACCCTGCATCACCATGCCGCGGTCCACCGCCTTGCACATGTCGTAGACGGTGAGCAGCCCGACCTGCACGGCGGTGAGAGCCTCCATCTCGACCCCGGTGGCACCCACCGTCTCGGCCTGTACCGTGCAGTGCACGCTGCAGGCCGCCTCGTCGAGCTCGAAGTCCACCGTCACGCGCGTGAGGGGCAGCGGGTGGCACAAGGGGATGAGCTCGGCCGTGCGCTTGGCGGCCTGGATCGCCGCGATGCGCGCCACGCCCAGCACATCGCCCTTCTTCGCCTGGCCGCGCGCCACCAGCGCGAGCGTGGCTGGCTCCATGCGGATCGAACCGGTGGCGCGTGCCACGCGGTGCGTGGCAGGCTTGGCCGCCACGTCGACCATGTGCGCCTGCCCGCTGGCATCGAAGTGCGTGAGTGAGCTCGCCCCGGCTTCGTCGGGGGCGGTGCCGTCGGGGTGGGGGGAGTCGGTGGAGGTATCGGGCACGGGATGGGAAACGTGGCAGCAACCTGCTCCTGTCATCATAGCGAGCGCCTCGGCGGCGCGTGCGCGGCGTGTGTGCGGCGTGTGTGCGCTTGGCCGAGCCCTCCCCTCGCGTCGCAAGGATCCCGAGCCGTGACCCGTTTTGCCACCAGGCTGATGGCCCTGCTGCTGTGTGCAGCCACCGCGCTGGCCCCGGCGTCGCAGCCCCTGGCGCAGGTGCGCATGCCTGCCCTGGGTGACGACGGCGACGAGGGGCTGCCGGTGGCGGCCGAGCGCCGCTACGGCGAGCAGATCATGCGCGAGGTGCGCCGGGACCCGGCCTACCTCGACGACCCGGTGCTGCTCGAGTACGTGCAGTCGCTGTGGGAGCGGCTCGTGGCGGCGGCCGAGCGCCGCGGCGACATCGGGCCGGATCTGCGCACGCAGTTCCCGTGGGAGCTCTTCCTCGTGCGAGACCGGAGCGTGAACGCCTTTGCGCTGCCTGGCGGCTACGTGGGCGTGCACCTCGGGCTCGTGGCCCTGACCACCTCGTCCGACGAGCTGGCCTCGGTGCTCGCGCACGAGCTGTCGCACGTCTCGCAGCGCCACATCGCCCGCAGCGTGGCCAGTGCCTCGCGCCAGGGCGCGCTCAGCCTGGCGGCGATGTTGCTGGGCGTGATCGCCGCCTCGCGCGCCAACAGCGCCGACCTGGCGCAGGCGGCCATTGCCGGCAGCCAGGCCGCGGCCATCCAGGGCCAGCTCAATTTCTCGCGCGAGATGGAGCGCGAGGCCGACCGCATCGGCCTGGCGGTGCTGCGCGAGGCGGGCTTTGCGCCCACGGGCATGGCGCGCATGTTCGAGAAGCTCGAGCAGGCCTCGCGCCTGAACGACTCCGGCCAGTACCCCTACCTGCGCACCCACCCGCTGACCACCGAACGCGTGTCGGAGGCCCGTACGCGCAGCGGCTTTGGCGCCGAGCCCGATTCGACGGGGCCGGAGGTGCACGCGATGATGCAGTCGCGTGCGCGCGTGCTGATGGACGACGGCGTGGACGGGCTGCGTCGCTCGGCCCTGACGCCTGCCAACTCGCCGGTCTGGCGCGAGCGGCTGGCCGCGCTCTACGGTGCAGCGCTTGCGCAATCGCGCCTGCAGGAGCACGCGGCGGCACGCCGCGACGCGCAGGCGCTGCACGACGCCTTGCGCGCGATGCCAGGAGCCTCTGCCGGGGCCGCGCGCGCGGCCACGCTGCTGCGCGCGGAGATCGAGCTGGCGGCCGGCGATGGTGCGCGCGCGCTCGCACAGCTTGCCCCGGCGCAGGGCGGCTCGGGCCTGCCGCGCCCGGAG
>CAILKA010000554.1 GCA_903834645.1 uncultured beta proteobacterium | reverse complement strand
TGCGCGAGAGCCACCGCGCCCCCACGAGGCTGCCCTGGGTCGGGAAGGCCAGCGAATCCAGCGTGTCCAGGCGCAGCTCGGCGTACAGGCGGTCGGTCGCCAGCACCGTCGAACGCTGCAGCGGCGTGCTGGCGAGGAAGGGCGAGACGCGCAAGCGCGTGCCCCTGCCAGCCCAGTTGCAGGTCGCCCATGCGCCCGAGCGACAGGCCCATCCCGATGCGCCTGTCCACCACCGAGATGCCGAGCCGGGAGTAGCGCTCGCCGTCGAGGTAGAAGTCGCGGGTGTCGGCATCCCTGCGCCAGGAAGCCACGCCGAAGAAGGGGCTGCCGGCACCAAGTGGCTGCCACCACTCGCCCATGACGGTGGTGCGCGAGCCCAGCCGCAGCAGCACCCGGGCCTCGCCACCCCAGGCGTTGAGCGCCCCGAAGGTCGTCGTCGCGGTGGCCGTGAAGCGGGTGACGTCCTCGCGGTTGCCCTGCTCGGTCTGCAGCTCCAGCCCCAGGCGCAGCGGGTTGCGCCGCCAGGGCGCCTCCACCGGCACGAGGATGGCCGCCCGTCCGTCGGGCAGCAGCGCCGACTGCACCTCCACGCGCTCGAAGTCGCCGCTGGCGTAGAGCCGGTCGGCCGCCTGCCGCGCACGCTCGGCGTCCACCGTCTGGCCCAGGCGCACGCCGGCGGCCGCCGCCAGCAGCTCAGCGCTGAAGCGGCCGGTGGGCCGCACCAGCAGCCGCGCGCCGCCGGAGTCCGCGTTGGTGGGGGCCGACTGGGCGGTGCGGGCCTGCTCGAAGGCCTGCCAGGCGGTGGCGTCCACGCCCAGGGCGCCGAGCCGGTGGCGCAACGCCAGGGCCGCCGCCTCGCCTGCGGCGATGGCCTGGGCGGCGCCGGTGGACAGTGCGCTGGCGTCCAGCCCCTCCAGGTCGGGCTGTATCAGCAGGTCAGCGGGCTGCAGCTCGCTCAGCGAGCGCTGCGCGTTCTGCTCGGTGAGCACGTTGATCATCTGCTGCGCCACGCCCAGCGCGCTGCCGAGCTCGCGCACGTGATCCACCGGCGTGCCCACGTTGACAACGATCAGCACCTGCGCGCCCAGCGCACGGGCGAGGTCCACGGGCACGTTGCGCACGAGCCCCCCGTCCACCAGCAGCCGCCCGTGGTGCGCCACCGGCGGGAACAGGCCCGGCACCGACAGCGACGCACGCAGCGCCACGACCAGTGGCTCGTCGGCCAGCTCCACGAGTTCGCCCGTGCGCAGGTCGGTGGCCACGGCGCGAAAGCCCAGCGCCAGCCGCCCGGCGGGACGCTGCGCCAGGCCCGTGGGCAGCAGCTCCTCCAGCGCACGTTCCAGCGCATGGCTGCCCGCCACCGAGGGCGGCCCGGTTGCGTTCAGGCCCGGGCCCAGGCCGAGTTCGACGCGCGAGGGCACCTCCACGTCCACCTCGCGGCGGCGGAAGTCAACGTCGCGGCGCGGCGGCCGGTCGGCCAGCACGGCCGCCCAGTCGGTCTGCTGGGCGAAGCGTTCGAGCTCGGCGGCCGTGCGGCCGGCGGCATAGGCGCCTCCCACCAGCGAGCCCATGCTCGTGCCCACGACGATGTCCACCGGCACGCGCAGCCGCTCGAGCACGCGCAGCACGCCGATGTGCGCATAGCCGCGCGCCCCGCCGCCCGACAGCACCAGGCCGACGCGCGGGCGCTCGGACGCGGCCGGGGCGGGCGCGGCGGGCGGCTGCGCCGCGTG
>CAILKA010000553.1 GCA_903834645.1 uncultured beta proteobacterium | reverse complement strand
TGTTGAAATCAGTGTCGCGAACCGCATGCTTGTTGCGCTGTAGTCGCCTTTCGCAGTAGCACGCAGGGGCGCCGTAGGGGTGCTCCTGCGTGCTGCGCCCTTACGGAGCCCCGTAGAAGAACGGGCTATAAATCAACAGCTGTCCCGGGTAACTCGAGTTCTGGTTGCTCCCAGAGGATGCGCCCTGAGTGCTGCAGGAGGTTCCACCGCCTCCCTTCACCTGGCCGGATACTTGAGGCGTCGCTTTGACCTGAAGCGAAGCGGATCGATTCTCAGTACATACGGTGGTGTTCGTCAGATTGCCACTCCGGTCATAGGTTTGGATCACCATCGACCGTCCGTTGTTCGACGTGCACTGTGAGCCGCCACCAGGCAATGAGGTACACACCTGCGACGACCCTTGACTGCCGCCGCCCGAGGAACTTCCCCCGTTTCCTCCACCGACCCGACGACAGTCGGAGCTTGTCAATTCATACATCACATTTCTCCTGTTGTTGTTTCCGGCATGGAGCCGGCTCCCTGGGGCCTTGCGCATCCGCGCCTGACCCCCTCCTTCGAAACGCCTTGCGGCGACCTCCGATCGCCAAGCCTGGGGCGTGGCGGATGAAGAAGGCGCCATCAGGCTAGGGGCTGCATCTCGCGCCCACATTGGGGTTTGTCACGAACACCCCCTTCAGGGGGATCGCACCTGACGGCTCGCCGGCTACTCGCCCCCGCCGCTGCGCACGGCCTTGACCCGTGCTCGCCGCGCCTTGTCCTCCAGCCGCCTGCGCACCGAGGCGCCCGTCGGCCGCGTGGCGCGCCGGGCCCGGGGCACATGTGCGGCCTCGTCGACCATCTTCTGCAGCCGCTCGAGGGCTGCAGCGCGGTTGCGCACGAGGCTGCGGTGCTCCTGGGCCTTGATGACGATCACGCCCTCGTCGGTCAGGCGCGCGTCGCGGCAGGCGAGCAGCCGCGCCTTCACGGCCTCGGGCAGGGACGAGGCGCGCACATCGAAGCGCAGGTGCGCGGCGCTGGAGACCTTGTTGACGTTCTGCCCGCCTGCGCCTTGCGCGCGCACGGCGCTGAACTCGACCTCCTCGGCCAGCACCAGGACAGCTGAACGTCTGGCCGCGGGCGTGCTGAGCGGGCCTTCCTGGCCCCGGGGGTTGGCAGGCGGGGTGCCTGCCGGATCGTCGGGCCCCTGCGTCACGGCACCACCCGCACCGGCACGCGCGCGGCCAATGCACACATGAGCTCGTAGCCGATCGTGCCCGCGGCCTGCGCCACTTCGTCGATGTCCAGGCGCGCGCCTTCCGGGCCCTCGCCCCACAGTGTCACCTCGCTGCCCACGCCAGCTGAGGGCACGGGCGTGAGGTCGACCGCGAGCATGTCCATCGACACGCGTCCCACCGTGGCGCAGCGCACGCCCTGCACGAGCACGGGCGTGCCGCTGCCGCAGTGGCGCGGGTAGCCGTCGGCGTAGCCGCAGGCGGCGATGCCGATGCGCATCGGGCGCGTCGCGGTGTAGGTGCTGCCGTAGCCCACGGTGTCGCCGGGGGCCAGGTCCTGGGTGGCGATCAGGCGCGTGCGCAGCGTCATGGCCGGGTGCAAGCCCCAGTCTCTGGCGCTGCGCGTGGGGTGGTCCGGGGCACTGCCGTAGGAGAGGATGCCCGCGCGCACCCAGTCGCTGCGCACGGCCGGCCGCGTGGGGTCGGGGGCATCGCCGCCGACGAGCGTGGCGGCGCTGTTGGACAGGCTCCTCTCGCCCGGCAGGTCGTGCGTGGCGGCCTCGAAGGCCGCGACCTGATGGGCCACGCCGCGCGGTCCGTCGGCATCCGAGAAGTGCGTCATCAGCGTGATCTCGTCGACCTGCGGCAGCGCGTTCAGGCGCGTCCACGCCGCGCGGAAGGCCGAGGGCTGCAAGCCCAGGCGGTTCATGCCGCTGTTCATCTTCAGGAACACGCGGTGGGGCTGCTGGGTCTTGTGCGCGGCGAGCCAGTCGATCTGGTGCGCGGCATGCACCACGTGCCACAGGCCCAGGCGCGAGCACAGTTCCAGGTCGCGCGGTTCGAAGCAGCCCTCCAGCAGCAGCACCGGCCCGCGCCAGCCCAGCGCCCGGACGCGCTCGGCCTCGGCCAGGTCCAGCAGCGCGAAGCCGTCTGCCCCGCGCAGCCCCTCGAAGACGCGCTCGATGCCGTGGCCGTAGGCGTTGGCCTTGACGACCGCCCACACACGCGCGTCGGGCGCGGCGGCGCGCGCGCGGCTCAGGTTGTGGGCCAGGGCTTCGACATGGACCAGGGCTTCGATGGGGCGCGGCACGGTTCGTCCTCGGGCGGGCGCGGTCTTGCGCGATGTGGAATGCTCAACCCCCCATGCTATAACCCCGCCCAGCCGACAACGGAGACACATCCGCGAGCTTGGCCTGCCTTGCGCAGGACCCGGCCGCCCGAGCCGCGTCCAGCCCGCCGGGCTGCCGCGAGCCGCGAGACCCGCATGAAAAAAGGCTTCTCGACCATCATGTCGGCGCAGTTCTTCAGCTCGCTGGCTGACAACGCGCTCTTCGTCGCGGCCGTGGAACTCCTGCGCACCGGGGGAGCCCCGGAGTGGCAGCGCGTGGCACTCGTGCCGATGTTCGCCTTCTTCTACGTGGTGCTCGCGCCCTTCGTCGGCGCCTTCGCCGACGCCCTGCCCAAGGGCCGCGTCATGTTCGTCTCCAACGCCATCAAGGTGGTGGGCTGCCTGATGATGCTCTTTGGCGCGCACCCGCTGTTGGCGTATTCGGTGGTGGGCCTGGGTGCAGCGGCCTACTCCCCGGCCAAGTACGGCATCCTCACCGAGCTGCTGCCGCCCTCGCAGCTCGTCAAGGCCAACGGCTGGATCGAAGGGCTCACGATCGGCTCCATCATCCTGGGCGTGCTGCTGGGCGGGCAGCTCGTGGGCGCCAAGATCGCGGGCATGTTGCTGGGGTGGGATTTCCCAGCCTTCGAGACGGGCATCGACACCGCGCCCGAGGCGGCCATCACCTCGATCATGGTGCTGTACGTGGTGGCGGCAGGCTTCAACCTGTACATCCCGCGCACCGATGCGCCGCTGCAGCCGATGGATACCAACCTGCTGCGCCTGGCGCAGGACTTCCGGCAGTGCAACCGCAGGCTGTGGCAGGACAAGCTCGGGCAGATCTCGCTGGCCACCACCACGCTCTTCTGGGGCGTGTCGGGCAACCTGCGCTACATCGTGTTCGCATGGGCGGCGGCGGCGCTGGGCTACGCCACCACGCAGGCCTCCTCGCTCGTGGGGGTGGTGGCCATCGGCACCGCAGTGGGTGCGATCGTCGCCTCGGTGATGATGAAGCTCGACCGCGCCACGAGCGTGATCCCGCTGGGGATCGGCATGGGCCTGCTCGTCATCTTGCTCAACTTCATCGACAACGTCTGGGTGGCCGCACCCTTCCTGATCATGCTCGGGGCCATCGGGGGATTCCTGGTGGTGCCGATGAACGCGCTGCTGCAGCACCGCGGCCACAACCTGATGGGTGCGGGTCGCTCGATTGCGGTGCAGAACTTCAACGAGCAGGCCTGCATCCTGCTGCTCGGGGCCTTCTACGCGGGCATGACGATCGTCGGGATGTCGGCCTTCGGCGCCATCACGATGTTCGGCATCGTCGTGGCGGGCACGATGTGGATCATCGGCCGCTGGCACCGGCACAACATGGTGGCGCATCGCCAGGAGCTCGAGCGGCTGCTGGCGATCGCGCGCGCGGACACGCACTGAGAGCCCGCACCAGCCGGGGCTGTACGCCCTGGCCCCGCCCGCCCGCCTGCATCGCCCCCCGGCCCGCCTGCCCACACTCTCCCCAAGATGCTGGATCGCACCTCGTGGTTGCCCGTGCTTGCGCTGGTAGTCAATGCCGGCACCTGGGGGCTGTCGTGGTGGCCTTTCCGGTGGATCCAGCAGCAGGGCGTGCACCCGCTGTGGGCCACGGCCTGCATCTACTCGCTGGCGGTGGCCGCACTCGTGCTGGTGCGGCCCAAGGCCGTGGGGCAGCTGCTTCGCACCCCCGCCCTGTGGTGGCTCGTGCTGGCTGCCGGAACGACCAACGCCACCTTCAACTGGGCGGTGACGATCGGCGACGTGGTGCGGGTGGTGCTGCTGTTCTACCTGATGCCGCTGTGGGCGGTGCTGCTGGCGCGGCTGCTGCTGGGCGAGCGGCTGACGGGCCTGGCAGCGCTGCGCGTGGCCATGGCGTTGTGCGGCGCCCTGATCGTGCTGTGGCCCGAGGGCGGGGGCTGGCCGGTGCCGCGCTCCGCGGCCGACTGGCTCGGTGTGGCAGGGGGCTTTTCCTTTGCCCTCAACAACGTGATGCTGCGCCGTGAGGCGCATCAGCCTGAGGCGGCGCGCGCGCTGGCCATGTTCGGCGGGGGTGTGCTGGTCTCCGGGATGCTTGCGTTCGGCCTCACCGGTGCGGGCACACTGCCCCCGCCGGCGGCCTTCTCCTGGGGCTGGGCCGCGCCGGCGCTGCTGCTGGCGCTGGTGTTCCTGCTGGGCAACCTCGCGCTGCAGTACGGCGCGGCCCGGCTGCCGGCCAACGCCACCGCCGTGGTGATGCTCTCCGAGGTGCTCTTCGCCTCGGTGTCGGCGGTGCTGCTGGGCGCCGGCGTGCTCACGCCCGGGCTCTTGCTGGGCGGGGCGCTGATCCTGGGGGCCTCGCTGCTCGTCGCGTGGCGGCCTCGCGGCGGCTGAGGCGAGCCGGCAGCGACGAACAACCGAACAGGGTACGGCATTCGGCTGTGTCCCGGTGAAACGCAAGGGTACGTGCCCGCTCCTACCATGGGCCGCTCACCTCCTCGAGCCGCCCTGCGCACCGTCATGTCTGAAGCCAACCTGTCCACCCACACCGCCACCGCCTACGACTTCGAGGCGACCTCCATCGAGGGCCAGCCCGCCCAACTGGCAGCCGTGCGCGGCAAGGTGCTGCTCATCGTCAACACGGCCAGCGCCTGCGGCTACACGCCGCAGTTCGCGGGCCTGGAGCAACTGTGGCAGGCCTACCGTGACCGCGGCCTGGTGGTGATGGGCTTTCCGAGCAACGAGTTCGGTGCCCAGGATCCGGGCAGCAACGCCGAGATCGCGAACTTCTGCCAGGCGCGCTACGGCGTGAGCTTTCCGATGATGGCCAAGGTGGAGGTCAATGGAGCCGGCGCGCACCCCTTGTGGAAGTGGCTCAAGGCGCAGGCGCCGGGCGTGCTCGGCACCGAGGCCATCAAATGGAACTTCACGAAGTTCCTGGTGGGTCGCGACGGCGCCGTGATCAAGCGCTACGGCAGCGCAGCCGCGCCCGAGGCGATCGCGGCGGACATCGAGCGCGCGCTCGGGGCCTGAGGCCCGCGGGCTGCGCGGCGCTGGCCGCCAGAGGCCGGACGGATAATCCGCAACTCCCCCGGCCCTTGCGAGCCCTCCCATGTTCCAGCACATCACGCCCTACGCGGGCGACCCGATCTTTGCCATCGTCGAGGCCTTCCAGCGCGACCCGCGGCCGGGCAAGGTGAACCTCTCGATCGGCATCTATTTCGACGAGGAAGGCAGGCTGCCGGTGCTGCCGAGCGTGCAGCATGCCGAGGCGCGCATCCTCGCCGCCGGCGGAGCCAAGTCCTATCTGCCGATGGAAGGCGACGCGGCCGCGCGTGCACAGGTGCAGTCGCTCCTCTTCGGCGCCGACCACCCGGCCGTCACGTCCGGGCGCATCGCCACGATCCAGACCGTGGGCTCCTCGGGCGGGCTGCGCGTGGGGGCGGACTTCCTCAAGGCCTGGCTGCCTGACAGCGCCGTGTGGGTGAGCGACCCGACCTGGGACAACCACCGCTCGATGTTCGAGGGCTCGGGCTTTGCCGTGCGCACCTACCCCTACTACGACGCGGCCACCGGTGGCTTGCGCTTCGAGGCGATGCTCGAGGTGCTGCGCACGCTGCCGGCGCGCAGCATCGTGCTGCTGCACGCCTGCTGCCACAACCCCACCGGCGTGGACCTCACGCCCGCGCAGTGGGATGCGATCGTGCCGGTGCTGCGCGAGCGCGAGCTGCTGCCCTACGTCGACCTGGCCTACCAGGGCTTCGGCGACGGCATGCACGAGGACGCCTACGCCGTGCGTGCGCTGGCCGATGCCGGGATCGTCTTCTTCGTGGCGAACTCGTTTTCCAAGAGCATGAGCGTCTACGGCGAGCGCTGCGGGGCGCTGTCGGTGGTGTGCGCGGATGCGGCCGAGGCTGCGCTCGTGCTCGGTCAGCTCAAGTTCACCGTGCGGCGCAACTACTCGAGCCCGGCCATCCACGCCGGGCAGATCGTGGCTCACGTGCTGGGCGACGCCGACCTGCGCGCGACCTGGGAGGCCGAGGTGGGTGCCATGCGCGAGCGCATCGCGCGCATGCGCCGCTCGCTGCACGGCGTGCTGGCCGCCAAGCTGCCCGGGCGCGACTTCTCCTACTTCCTCACGCAGCGCGGCATGTTCAGCTACACCGGCCTGGCTCCCGCGCAGGTGGACCGCCTGCGCGACGAGTTCGGCGTCTACCTCGTGCGCTCCGGGCGCATGTGCGTGGCGGGC
>CAILKA010000552.1 GCA_903834645.1 uncultured beta proteobacterium | reverse complement strand
GCCTTCAGCGCCGTCATGGCGGCACTGCGCTCCACAGAAATCTCGGCCACCGAACACGCGTTGCTCGAAGAACTGGCGGCTGCAGACAAGGCGCTGCGCGCTGACATGGAGGAGTTCCTGAAGCCTACCCCGGCTGATCCCTACGCCGCCGGCAGAGAGGCTCGCAAGACGAAGGCCGACGCCAAGACACGCGAGGCCAGGCAATCCTGGATCGACTTCCGCAATTTGCTTGCAGAAGCACCTGAGACCTT
Organism: uncultured beta proteobacterium; assembly: GCA_903834645.1. GTDB lineage: Bacteria > Pseudomonadota > Gammaproteobacteria > Burkholderiales > Burkholderiaceae_C > Rubrivivax. Next base: position 2,078 of record CAILKA010000552.1, on the reverse strand, counting down.
GGACGCGCCCGAAGCTGTCAAGTCTTGGGAAGGCGGGCTGTATCGGCTGTATCACCTAACTAACTGGATCGACATGAAGGCGCGCAACGACGCAGTCGAAGGTCCGGCCAAGTGGCAACTGCTGGCGCAAGGCTTCGGGCCCCCTGTCCTGGCGCACTACAGGCGTGCCATGGCCCAGGCCTGGCGACACATTGCGCCGGAGCGACCGAAGAAGACTGGGGACAACGCCTACAGCATCAAGCACGTCAGTTCGTTGGCCATCCAGGCGCTTGAAGTTGACAGCCTGACATCGGGTTGGGAGCAAGCACTCCTCGACGCAGATGTCTCCCTGGCCATGCGGCATGCGTGTCTGGCAGGATCGATCCGAGTGGATTGGGTAGACCGACTGATTGCTGCTCGCCCGCAAGCTGCTCTACCGGAGATCATCTCCGCGGTCACGATCGAGTACCGCGCCAACGGGACCCGTTCGGACGTGCTCAGCACCGCTTCGCACAACGACACGGCCGCACTTCCAGCGGTCGCCGCAAAGGTGTTCCGGTTACTTCAGAGGTCGGAGCCCGTCGACGACGCGACACTCGACCTGTCGATCCGCGTCATTCGCCGGGGACTCGGAATCGCGACTCTTCCGGGAGCACGCAAGCTCCTTGTCAAACGATTCGAAGGGCACCACGCCGCGGGCAATGAAAAGCGAGCCTTCTGGTACCTCGGCGCCCTGGCATCCATCGATCCGGATGAACTGGCCAGGATCACGCTGTCGGCACTCTCTCGAGGCAGCGCTGAATCGGGGACGGACCACGCCGCGCGGGTGCAGCGGTGGCTTGGCGAACTGTTTGCTGGACAGGGCGAGCACGGGGTCGCTGTAGCCGCACTGCCCAGCATGCCGTTGGCGGCTGTCGCCAAGCTGCTGCGGCTGGCGTACGAACATATCCCCGAAACCGACTGGACAGAGCCCCGAGGCGGAAGCCATGACAAACCGCAGCGCGCGCGCAGCACGTTGTTCAACACGCTCGCCGAACGACAAGGGCGCTTGGCCTACGACACGCTGATCGAACTGAGCTCAGATCCGCTGTTTGCCGACAAGTCGCTGCGGCTGCGGGAGGTGGCCCACGCACGCGCGGAGGCTGACGGGGAACTGCCCCCTTGGCTGGCCTCCGAAGTTGCACACTTTGAGCATCAGCACACCGCGCCGGTGAAGACCGGCGCGCAGTTGATGGTCCTCATCCAGTCGGTGCTCAGTGACATTCAGGCCTCGTTCAAACAGGCCGATACCAGCAGCCGTGCCCTGCTGGCGCTTGCGCAGGATGAGGCGCACGTTCAGCAGTGGCTGACGGAGCGCCTGAACGAGCGCGCACGGGGCCGGTATGCCGCCCACCGCGAGCCGGAGGTCGCCGATCTCAACGAGCCCGACATCATTGTCACGTCGACGTCGTCAGCTGTACAACTTGCCATCGAGATCAAGAACGGCAACATGGACTGGAGCGTCGCGAAGCTTGAGCGTGCGCTGACGTCTCAGCTGGCCCATGATTACCTGCTCGCTAGCGACCGTCGACACGGAATCCTGCTCGTGTCGCTGCACACCCCCCGAACCTGGCGCGTGGCCGGACAAACCTGGGACTTCGCCCGGGTGATCTCTCACTTGCAGAACTTGGCGAGGGGGATCCATTCCAACGAATCAGGCCCTGTGCAGGTGTCAGCCTTCGGACTGAACGCAAGCAACACCTGACAAACAATAGGCGCGCGGCGCAGCGCTCACCAGCACTTGGTGAAGCCTTCTACTGCGGTGGCAGCGGCGAAGGGCCGAGGCTTGACGCCGGCGACGTCAGCCGCGAGATTGGCCTTCATCTGGTTGGCCTGGACGGTGGTCAACTGGCTGTCCGGACTTGACCGCCAGCGCCCTGGTGAACGGTCCACGAAACTGCAGACACCGCTCGACGCGACGGCACGGGCGTCCACTCCAGGCACTTCAGGCCGTCGAAGGCTCATCGTGGTCCTTGCCCAGGGCCTTTGAATTTTCTATGCCCTTCACAGTTTCACGGCTCGGCCCCTCAAGTCAGACGACCCTGAAGCGGCCGCTGCGG
>CAILKA010000551.1 GCA_903834645.1 uncultured beta proteobacterium | reverse complement strand
CGCATCGAGGATGGCCATGCGGGCGCGCGGCGCAGATCAGCCGCGGGCCTTGTGGAACCTCGCCGCCAGTGCATCGGCCCCGCGCGCCAGGATGCCCACGTCCGAACCCACGGCTGTGAAGAGGGTGCCCAGCTCGATGCAGCGCTGCGCCAGGCGCTCGTCGACCATCAGGATCCCGGGGGCCTTGCCCGCTGCGCGGATGCGGCCGATGGCGTCCTCGATCAGCGGCCAGACCTGCGGGTGCGCGATCTCCCCGGCGTGACCCAGCGAGGCGTGCAGGTCGGCCGGGCCGATGAAGATGCCGTCGATGCCGTCCAGAGCGGCGATGGCCTCGAGGTGCTGCAGCGCGTCCTTCGTCTCGAGCTGCACGAGCAGGCAGATCTCCTCATGGGCGCGCGTGGCGTAGCCGCTCACGCGCCCGAAGCGCGTGGCGCGCGTCGAGCCGGCCACGCCGCGCACGCCCTCGGGCGGGTAGCGCGTGGCGGCCACGGCCGCGCGTGCCTCCTCCACGTTTTGCACGTAGGGGATGAGCAGCGTCTGCGCGCCCACGTCGAGCACGCGCTTGATGGCCACCGTGTCGTTCCACGGCACACGCACCACCGCGGAGGGCGCGTAGCCGGCTACGGCCTGCAGCTGCGGCAGCAGCGACTCCAGGTCGTTGGGCGAGTGCTCCATGTCCAGCAGCAGCCAGTCGAAGGCCGCACCCGCGACCACCTCCAGCGAGTAGTGGTGCGACAGGCTGCACCACAGGCCGAGCTGGTGCCGGCCCTCGAGCAGGGCGCGCTTGAAGAGGTTGCGGGGCAGGTCCATTCGGGCTCGCGGGGGCGGGTGGTCTGGCAGGATGCTAACCACCTCGGCGCCTCATCCCGTATCGGACCGGACATGACCCTTCCTCCCCCGCCTCCCCGCGTCAAGGTCTGCTGCATCTCCAGCCTCGAGGAGGCGCGCCTGGCCATCGGGCACGGCGCGTCGGCGCTGGGCCTGGTCTCGCAGATGCCCAGCGGCCCGGGCGTGATCGCCGACGAGCTGATCGCCGAGATTGCCGCGCGCGTGCCGCCTCCCGTGGCCACGTTCCTGCTGACGGCGCGGCGCGAGGCCGACGCCATCGTGGCGCAGCACGCGGTGTGCGCCACCTCCACCATCCAGCTCGTCGACGCCGTCGAGCCCGCGCAGCTGCAGCGGCTGCGCCGCGCGCTGCCGCACGTCAAGCTCGTGCAGGTCATCCATGTGGTCGGGCCGGCCTCGCTCGATGAGGCCCTGACAGCGGCGCCCCACGTGGACGCGCTGCTGCTGGATTCCGGCAACCCGGCCCTGCCGGTCAAGGAGCTCGGCGGCACGGGGCGGGTGCACGACTGGCGGGTGAGCCGCCTGATCCGGGATCAGGCCCCGGTGCCAGTCTTCCTCGCCGGGGGCCTGCGTGCGTCGAACGTGCGCGAGGCGATCGAGGCGGTGGAGCCCTTCGGGGTCGACCTGTGCTCGGGCGTGCGCACGCAGGGGCGGCTGTGCGCCGAGAAGCTGGCGTGCTTCATGCGCGCCGTGAGCGGGTCGGCGTGAGGCCCGGGCGCGGTCCGGACAGGCCGCGAGGGGCCAGGGACTATAGCGGCCTGCTCGTCGCGCAGGCCCGCTGCGCAGGCCCGTCCGGCGCGTGCCGGCTCGCGCCGCGCCAGGGGCGCTCTCAGATCCCGCGCGTGCCGAAGAACCGCTCGATGTGCGCGGCGACCTCCAGCGGCCGCGTCAGCGTGGGCAGGTGGCCCGTACCCTCCATCACCACCAGCTCGCTGTCGGGAAACAGCGACTGCGTGTAGCGCAT
>CAILKA010000550.1 GCA_903834645.1 uncultured beta proteobacterium | reverse complement strand
GTTCTCGCCGCCGGAGATGATCACGTCCTTGCTGCGGTCCTTGATCTTGACGTAGCGGTCGCGCTCCAGCACGGCCAGATCGCCGGTGTGGAACCAGCCACCCTCGAAGGCCTTGTCGGTCGCCGCGGGGTTCTTCAGGTAGCCCTTCATGACGATATTGCCGCGGAACATGATCTCGCCCATTGCCTGGCCGTCGGCCGGGGTCTCGGCCATCGTCTGCGGATCGAGCACGGTCATGCCCTCCTGCAGCGCGTAGCGCACGCCCTGGCGTCCGTTGAGCCGCGTCTGCTCGGCGAGCGACTCCTGCGCCCACGCCGGGCGCTTCACCGCCACCGACGCCGGGCCGTAGACCTCGGTCAGCCCGTAGACGTGCGTGATGTCGAAGCCGATGCGCGCCATCCCCTCGATCATGGCCGCAGGCGGCGCCGCGCCGGCCACCATGCCTCGTACCCCGGGCTCCACGCCCTCTCGCCACTCGACAGGCGCGTTGATGATGAGGTTGTGCACGATCGGTGCGGCGCAGTAGTGGTCCACCCGGTGCTCGCGCATCGCCTGCAAGATGGCCTGCGCCTCCACCCGGCGCAGGCACACGTGCGTGCCGCCGAGCATCGCCACCGTCCACGGGAAGCACCAGCCGTTGCAGTGGAACATCGGCAGCGTCCACAGGTAGCGCGGGAAGTGCGGCATCGTCCAGGTGGCAGCGTTGCACACGGCATTGAGGTACGCGCCTCGGTGGTGGGTGACCACGCCCTTGGGGTCTCCGGTAGTGCCGCTGGTGTAGCTTACGGCGATCGCGTCCCACTCGTCGCTCGGGCCCTCGAGCCGTGGCAGCGGCGCATGCGCGGCCAGGAAGGCCTCGTACTCGAACTCACCCAGCCGCTCGCCCGGCCCCGCGTACTCGCTGTCGTCGACGTCGATCACCCGCAGCGTGCGGCCGTGCACCTCGCGCAGCATCCGCAGCGCCTCACCCACCACCGGCGCGAACTCGCGGTCGGTGATCAGCACGGCGGCTTCGCAGTGGTTCATCTGCCAGGCCAGCAGGGCGCCGTCCAGGCGCGTGTTCAGGGTGTTGAGCACGGCATTGAGGGCCGGAACGGCGTAGTGCGCCTCCACCATCTCGGGCGTGTTGGCCAGCATCGTGCTGACCGTGTCGCCGCGGCCGACGCCCAGTGCGCGCAAGCCCGCGGCCAGGCGCGCCGAGCGCTAGCGGCAACGGGCCCAGCTGTAGCGGCGCGCGCCGTGCACGACGGCCGGCAGGTCGCCGAAGACCTCGGCGCTGCGCTCGACGAAGCTCACTGGCGAGAGCGCCGCGAAATTCGCGGCGCCCTTGTCCAGGCCCTGGTCGTAGATGCTGGTCATCGTGCGGCCCTCACGGCTTCAGAGCACCCCGAAGGTCCGGTAGGCCTCGGCCGCGCCCATGCCACGCTCGATAGCCTCACGCACCCGGTTCTCGGTGCTGGCCTTCTCGAGCGCACGCCGGATGGCCTCTTCCTCGGCCGCGCGCGGGATCACGAGCACGCCGTCGAGGTCGCCAAAGACGAGGTCGCCCGGCGCCACGCGCACACCGTGCAGCTCCACCGTGACGCGGAAGTCCACGATCTTGCCGCGCGCGCCCTGGTCCTGCGCGTAACCACCGTAGGAGAACACGGGAAAGCCCGTGGCCAGCACCTCGTTCGTGTCGCGCGACCACCCGCCGAGCACGGCGCCGGCGGCTTTGAGGTGCCGTGCGCGGGCTGTCATCAGGCCGCCCCAAAGCGCGTAGTTCGGCGAGCCGCCGGCCGTGAGGTAGACCTCCCCGGGCTTCAGGTCGTCCAGCGCCTCGAAGAGCAGCCCGAAGGGCTGGCGCGACAGCGGCCCGCGGCCCTGGGGCTCGGAAGCGGCGTAGCAGTCGCTCTCCAGCACCGGCATGGCACGGCCCACCACCACCATGTCGGATTTCAGCGGCCGGATCGTGGGTGTCAGGAACTGGTGCAGGTAGCCCATCGTGTCCAGGATGTCCCCGACCACCGCTGGGAAGAGCTGGGTGCGCATGAGCGCAAAGAGTTCGGTGTCGTCGCTCCAGGGTGCAGACATGCGGGGGGCTCCTCGTGAACGGGGGTGGGGATGGCAGCTGGAACAGCTCAGGCGCTGGCGCGCGCCAGCGCCTGGTCGATGTCCCACAGGATGTCGTCGATGTGCTCCAGGCCCACCGACAGGCGGATCATGTCCGGCCGCACGCCGGCGGCCAGCTGCTGCGCCGGGTCGAGCTGCCGGTGCGTGGTGCTGGCCGGGTGGCTGATGAGGGTGCGCGTGTCGCCGATGTTCACGAGGTGGCTCATGAAGGTGGCGCTCTCGATGAAGCGCACGCCGCGCGTCAGCGCGGCGTCGGGCCCGCCTGCGGCGCGCACGCCGAAGGCCAGCAGCCCCGAGGCACCCTTCATCTGGCGCTGCAACAGCGCGTGCTGCGGGTGCTCGGGCAGGCCGGGGTAGCTCACCCAGGCCACGCGCGGGTCGTCGCGCAGGTAGTGCGCCACCGCCTGCGCATTGGCGCAGTGCCGCTCCATGCGCAGCGGCAGCGTCTCCACCCCCTGCAGGATCTGCCAGGCGCTCATCGGCGACAGGCTCATGCCGAAGACCCGCAGCGTCTCCATGCGGCAGCGCATCGTGAAAGCGAAGTCTCCGAAGGTCTCGAAGAACTTCACGCCATGGTAGCCCGGCGAAGGCTCGGTCATGCCCGGGTAGTTGCCGTTGCCCCAGGTGAAGCGCCCGGACTCGACGACCACGCCGCCCAGCGTCGTGCCGTGCCCGGCGAGGTACTTCGTGGCCGAGTGCACGACGATGTCGGCACCGAAGGCGATCGGATTGCACAGGGCCGGGCTGGGCACGGTGTTGTCCACCACCAGGGGCACGCCATGCGCGTGCGCCACCTCGGCCACGGCCGCGATGTCGAGCACGACGAGGCTCGGGTTGCCCAGCGTCTCGGCGTACACGGCCCGCGTGTTCGGGCGCATCGCCGCGGCGAAGGCGGCCGGGTCGGTGGCCTCGACGAAGGTGGTCTCGATGCCGAACTTGCGCAGGTTCACGGCCAGCATCGTCACCGTGCCGCCGTAGAGGGCCCCGGCCGCCACCACGTGGTCGCCAGCCTGCAGGATGGTCAGCAGCGCGAGCGCCTCGGCCGCCATCCCGCTGGCCGCCGCCACGCCCGCGCGGCCGCCCTCCAGCGCCGCCACGCGCTCCTCGAGCGCGGCCACGGTGGGGTTGGACAGGCGCGAGTAGACGTTGCCGAAGGTCTGCAGGTTGAAGAGCGAAGCCGCGTGGTCGGCTGAGTCGAACACGAAGCTCGTGGTCTGGTAGATCGGCAGCGCGCGGGCGCCGGTGGCGGCGTCCGGGATCTGCCCGGCATGGATCGCCAGCGTCTCGGGTTGGAAGGTGCGGTCGGGCATGGTCGGGTCCCTGCGGTGGCGTGCGCGGTGCGGGCGTCTCAGCGCGGCCGCTGCGCCGAGATCACGCGGGTGTTCACACCCGCCCAGTTCAGCCCGCCGTAGAGCCGGGCGTGCTCGATCTTCACGCAGCGGTCCCACACGGAATCCAGACCCGCCTCGGTGGCGATGCGGTCGGCCTCGGCCGAGCGCACGCCCAGCTGTTGCCACAGGCACTTCGCGCCGATGGCCACCGCGCTGCGTGCGATCGGCGGCACGTCAGCCTCGCGCCGGAACACGTCCACCAGGTCCACCGGGTGCGGGATGGCCTCCAGGCTCGGGTAGCAGCGCTGGCCCAGCACCTCCTCGTAGCGGGGGTTCACGGGCACGACCCGGTAGCCGTGCTCCAGCAGGTACTTGGCCACGAAGTAGCTGGGCCGGTGCCACTCGGCCGACAGGCCGACGATGGCTACCGTCCGGCACTCGCGCAGGATCCGGCGAAGGGTGGCGAGGTCGTCGCGCATGGGCACGATTGTGCCGGCACGCACGCCCGGTCGGCCTCGGGGCTTGCGCGCGCTCAGGGCGCACGCAAAACCGCCACCGCTATACTGGCCATGCCAGGAGAGAGTACGCAGCAGGTCGTCCTGCGGCGAGCCGCCGAAGGCGAGCCGGGGCCGCAAGCACCGGCGTAACGCTCAGGCAAAAGGACTGGCAAGCGCCCCGATGCGTCGGGGCGTCACCTCGCTGGAGAGAGGTAGGTGGCGGGCTCGGCCCGCACCCTGCCCACCGAAGGGGCAAGCACGGGTAGCCGCCAGGGGCCCGTGCCAATCTCTCAGGTAAAGCGGACAGGGGGGGCCACCCCGCCGGGCAACCGGCGGATGCACGGTTGCCCGTCCTGGAGAGGCCCATGTCCGTCGCCCCGCTGCTCAAGACCCCCCTGCACGCCCTGCACCTCGAGCTGGGCGCACGCATGGTGCCCTTTGCCGGCTACGAGATGCCGGTGCAGTATCCGGCGGGCATCCTCGCCGAGCACCAGTGGTGCCGCGCCTCGGCCGCGCTCTTCGATGTCTCGCACATGGGCCAGGTGCGGCTGGTGGGCGACGACGCCGCCGCCGCCCTCGAAACGCTGGTGCCGGTGGATGTGCAGGGTCTGGGCGTGGGCAAGCAGCGCTACGCCTTTTTCACGAACGGCACCGGCGGCATCCTCGACGACCTGATGGTCACGCGCCGCGCACACGACCTCCTGCTGATCGTGAACGCCGCCTGCAAGGAGGCCGACACGCGCCACCTCGTGGACGAGATAGGCAGCCGCTGCCACGTCGAGCCGCTGCCCGACCGCGCGCTGCTGGCGCTGCAGGGCCCGCAAGCGGTGGCGGCACTGGCACGGCTCAGCCCGGGCGTGGCGGCCCTCACCTTCATGACGGGCGGCGGCTTCACGCTGGCAGGGGCGTCCTGCTACGTGACCCGCTCGGGCTACACCGGCGAGGACGGCTTCGAGATCTCGGTGCCGCTCGAGTCGGCCGCCGACCTCGCGCGCGTGCTGCTGGCCGAGCCCGAGGTGAAGCCCGCCGGGCTGGGCGCACGGGACACGTTGCGGCTGGAGGCCGGGCTGTGCCTGTACGGGCACGACATCGACACCACCACCACCCCTGTCGAGGCCGGCCTGACCTGGGCCATCCAGAAGGTGCGCCGGCCCGGCGGCGCGCGCGCGGGCGGCTACCCGGGCGCGGCCACGATCGAGTCGCAGCTCGCCACCGCCACGATGCGTCGCCGCGTGGGCCTGGTGGGCCTGGAGCGCGTGCCCGTGCGCGAGGGGGCCGAACTCTTCGACGCGCGTGGCCACAAGATCGGCCGCGTGACCAGCGGCACCGTCGGCCCGACCGTAGGGCAACCCATCGCCATGGGCTGGCTCGGAGCCGAGCACGCGCAGGCGCATCACGAAGTCCTGGCCGACGTGCGCGGCAAGCGCCTGCCCATGCGCGTCACGCCCCTGCCCTTCACCCCGCACCGCTACCACCGCGGCTGACCCCTCTGCCCCCTTCCTTCCACGGAGACCGCACGATGCCCGTCCTCTACACCCCCGACCACGAATGGATCAACACCGACGACCCGGCCTGCGCCGTCGTCGGCATCACCGTGCACGCGCAGGATGCGCTCGGTGACGTGGTCTTCGTCGACCTGCCCTCAGTCGGCGCCACCTTCGGGAAGGGCGACGCCGCGGGCGTCGTGGAGTCGGTCAAGGCCGCGGCCGACGTGAAGATGCCGATGTCGGGTGAGGTCATCGAGGTGAACGAGGCGCTGCGCGCCGACCCCGCGCTGGCCAACAGCGCCCCGATGGCCGAAGGCTGGTTCTTCAAGGTGCGACTGAGCGATCCGGCCGAGGCCGCTGCGCTGATGGACGCCACCGGCTACGACGCGCTGCTCCAGACGCTGTGAACGCGCGGCGCCGCGCGCCGCACCCTGCCTGCCCTGCCTCATACGTTTCCACTCTGCCATGCTGATGACCGCACAACCGCCGCTGCCCGAACTCGAGCGCGCGGCCGAATTCGTTCCGCGCCACATCGGGCCCACGCCCGAGGACGAGGCGCTGATGCTGTCAGCCATCGGGGCCGCCTCGCGCCGCGCCCTGATTGAGGCCGTGGTGCCGGCCGCCATCGCACGCTCGCGCCCGATGGCGCTGCCCGCTCCGGTCACCGAGGCCCAGGCCCTGGCCGAGATGAAGGCGCTGGCGGCACGCAACCAGGTGCTCAGGAGTTTCATCGGCCAAGGCTATTACGGCACCCACATCCCTGGGGTGATCCTGCGCAACATCCTGGAGAACCCCGCCTGG
>CAILKA010000549.1 GCA_903834645.1 uncultured beta proteobacterium | reverse complement strand
GGGGGGGGGCGTGGATGCGGGGCACGCGCCCCGGTTCCTCAGCTGCTCGCGTGCGCCGGATCCGCCAGCGGCACGCGCAGCATGCAGCGGATGCCGCTGGGCGAGCGCTCCTGCCAGCTCACGATGCCGCCCAGGTCACGCACGCGCCTGCGCACGCCCGACAGGCCCATCCCGCAGGCCCAGTGCTCGGGGTTGCGGCCCACGCCGTCATCGTCGATCGTCAGGCTGAGCCAGCCGTCGCGCAGCAGGCCCTTGACGCACACCGAGCGCGGCCTTGCGTGTGCGATCGCGTTGCTGAGCAACTCCCGCAGCACCCTGGACAACCCCTGCCACTGGCCGGATTCGAGGGTCATGTCAGGGCCGGCGTCGAAATTCCAGTGCAGGGAGATATCGGCCTCTGCCAGGCGCCTCGCCGCGTCGGCCTGCCAGTCAGAGCCTGCTTCCGACAGGCGCATGCGCGACGCGCTCAGGCTGCGCGTGAGCGACTTGAGGTCCCGCAGGGTCTCGCGCAGCGCTTCGGCCAGCGCCGGGTCGCGGGCGCGCACGATCAGCGTCAGCAGCCGCGCCCCGATGTCGTCATGCAGGTCTTGTGCGAGCCGCGTGCGTTCGGTGCAGCGTCCCTGCTCGAAGGCTTCCGCCACGCGTGCCTCGTCGCCCGTTCGCGTGACCCGGTCGGGCACTCGGTCGACCGGGCGCACGGGCGCGTGCGATGGAAGCGTGTCCACCAGAGCCCATCCAGGCATCGGCTGCATGCCCTCAGACCAGGCCGTGCTTGGTCGCCAGCACGGCGGCCTCGGCGCGGCTGGACACGTTGAGCTTGCGGTAGACCGCCTTGATGTGGTCGTTGACGGTGAACCACTTGATGCCCATGAGCCCCGCGATCTCCTTGATCGTGAAGCCCTTGCTGAGGTAGGTGAGCACCTCGGTCTCGCGGGGCGTCAGCTTCTCGCAGTCGGACCAGAGATCCTCGACCACCGCCTCCGCGGCCACCGACATGGAGGCGCTGACCATCCTTCCGGTTTCGCGGAAGTGTGCGAGCAGCCGCCTGGCGATGGCGGGCGACAAAGGCGGCTGGCCGCGCACGATGCGCTGGAGCTCCTGCACCAGCATCTCGAAGCGGTCTTCCTTGAGCAGGTAGCCGTCGGCTCCAGCCTGCAGCGCCGGGAACAGGTGGTCGTCGTCGGAGTACAGCGTCGTCACGATCTTCGTGGCGGGGTAGGACTCGAGCTCGTGCAGCAGCTCCAGCCCATTGCCATCGGGCAGCTCCAGGTCGATCATCACCAGGCGGAAGGCCTCGGGTCCGGGGGTGCCGCCCGGGCCGCGCGTGGCCGCCACGAGCCGCCGTGCGCCCGCCAGGTCGCTGGCCTCGAACACCGGGTCCGCATCGTGGAAGCTCTCGCGCACCACGCGGCACAGGAAGCCGCGTGCTACCGGGTTGTCTTCGAGTACCAGCACCTTGACCGTCATCGTTTCACGCTCCGCACGGCCCGCGCCATGCCCAGTCCGGGGATGCTAACGAAGGCCCGCGCTCCCGCGGCCATCGATGACCTCAGGGATTGACCAGCAGCAACTTGCCGATGACCTGCCGGCTCGCCATGCGCGCATAGGCCGCAGGCAGCTCCGACATCGGCAGACGCACGTCGATCACGGGCTTGACGCGGCCCTCGGCGTACCACTGCGCCAGGCGTGCCATGTCGGAGCCGAAGGCGGCCCCTTCGCGGCGCACGAACTCGCCCCAGAACACGCCCACGATCGAGGCCCCCTTGAGCAGCGCCAGGTTAAGGGGCAGGGCGGGGATCGAGCCCTGGGCAAAGCCCACGACGAGGTAGCGACCGCGCCAGGCGATGGAGCGGAAGGCGGGCTCGGCGAGGTCGCCCCCCACCGGGTCATAGACCACGTCCGGGCCGCGGCCGTCCGTGAGCGCCTTCAGTGAATCGCGCAGGCCCTGCGTCGACAGATCGATCGCCGCATCGGCTCCCATCGCCAGGCACGCCTGTGCCTTGGTGGCCGTCGAGACGGCCGCGATCACGCGCGCGCCAGCGGCCTTGGCGATCTGCACCGCCGCGCTGCCGACGCCGCCCGCAGCACCGAGCACGAGCACCGTCTCGCCGGCACGCAGCGCCCCGCGGTCCATCAGGGCGTGGTAGGAGGTTCCGTAGGTGAAGGCAAAGGCGGCGGCGTCCTCCAGGTCGAAGCCCTGCGGCACCCGCCAGGCCCGCGCCGCTTCGACCACCGCGTGCGTCGCAAAGCCCCCGGTGCTGCCGATCGCGGCCACCCGGTCGCCCACGCGCAGGTGGGTGACGCCTTCGCCCACGGCCTCCACCACGCCGGAGTACTCGGCTCCGGGCACGAAGGGCAGCGCCGGCTTGAACTGGTACTTGCCCTCGACGATCAGCAGATCGGGGAAGTTCAGGCTCGCGGCCCGCACCGCCAGCTGCACCTCGCCCGCTCCCGGGAGCGGGACGGGCAGCTCCTGCATGCGCATCGCACCGATGCCCTGCAGCGTTTCGCACAACCAGGCCTTCATGGATCCTTCCCCGTTCCCGTGACAGCAACCGCCGATGATACGGAGGGTGGCCAGGCGTGCCCGGCCGCTTCCCCGCACCCGATGCCTACAATCGGGCATGCGCATCCTCATCGCCAACGACGACGGCTACCTCGCTCCCGGCATCGCCGCACTGGTGCAAGCCTGCCAGGGCCTGGGCCACATCGACGTCATCGCCCCCGAGCAGAACGCCAGCGGCACGTCCAACGCCCTCACGCTGAGCCGGCCCCTTTCGGTCTTCCAGGCACGCGGCGAGCACATCGCCGGGTTCCGGGTGGTCAACGGCACGCCCTCGGATTGCGTGCACGTGGCCCTGACCGGGCTGCTGCCGCACAAGCCGGACCTGGTCCTGTCGGGCATCAACAACGGCGCCAACATGGGCGACGACACGCTCTACTCGGGCACGGTGGCTGCCGCGATGGAGGGCTACCTCTTCGGCATCCCGGCCATCGCGTTCTCGCAGGCCGAGAAGGGATGGGCACACCTCGACGCCGCGGCCGCCACGGCGCGCGCGATCGTGGAGCAGGTGCTGGCCGCCGGTCGGCCCGGCCCGTGGCTGCTCAATGTGAACATCCCCAACCGGCCCGATGCGGCCAGCCTGCCGCGGCTCGTCACGCGGCTGGGCCGCCGCCATGCGAGCGAGCCTGTCATTCGCCAGACCAACCCGCGCGGCGAGGACATCTACTGGATCGGGCCCGCCGGTGACGCCCGCGAGGCGGGGGAAGGCACCGACTTCCACGCCACGGCCAACGGCGCCGTCTCGATCACGCCGCTGCAGGTCGACCTCACCGACCATGCCCAGCGTGGCAGCTGGGCGGGCATGCTCGGGAGCCCTCTGGCGTGAAGGTGTTTCCGGGTGCGGGCGGCACCGGGGATCGCGCGCCGTGTGGCAAGAGCCGATGCGCCTGATCACCGGCATCCGGCCGTGACCGGTTCCCCCCCGCGCCGTCCGGGGCGCTTCCCGGCCCGGCTGCCCGACGCCAGCCCCTTGGCCTCACCCTCTCAACGGCCGCGCACGGAGCTGCTGCGGCCGCAACGCCCTGTGCAGGAGGCCGCGCAGGCGGCGCGCAGGCAACTGGCGCCGGCTGGAGTCGGACTCGATTCCGAGGCGGTGCGCACGCGCATGGTCATGCGGCTGGCCGCCGAGGGCGTGCGCTGCGAACCCGTGCTGGCCGCGATGGGCGCCGTGCCGCGTCATCTCTTCGTCGACAGCGCACTGATGGCGCAGGCCTACGAGGACACGAGCCTGCCCATCGGCCTGGGCCAGACGATCAGCAAGCCGGCCGTGGTGGCGCGCATGCTCGCGCTGCTGGTGGAGCGCCCGGGTGTGGCAACCGGCCGGGCACCACTGGGGCGCGTGCTCGAGATCGGCACCGG
>CAILKA010000548.1 GCA_903834645.1 uncultured beta proteobacterium | reverse complement strand
GCCTCGATGGCTTCAGTCGACTCGATGGCCTCAGTCGACTCAATGGCTTCAGGAGCCTCGGTAGGTTCCGGAACATCGATGGCTTCGGCGACCTCGAACGCTTCGGTGACCTCAACCGGCTCAGGGAGTTCAACCTCCTCGGGCGCTGCAGGCTCCTCGAGCACCTCGGGCACCTCGGGCACCTCAGGCGTGACAGGCTGCCCGGGCCCGACCGCGGGCGCATCCGACTCGGCAACGGGCTCGACGCCAGACTGCACACGGGCGCGCAGTTCGTCGAAGGCAGCGTACAACCCGTCGACCTCGAGGAAGAGGGCGCTGGCCTGGCCGCCATCCCCACCCGGCAGGACCTGCTCCAGCCGCGACTCGAGCCGGTGCGCGCGCTCGCCCAGCCGCATCGCACCGGCCAGACGCGCCCCGCCCTTGAGGGTGTGCAAGGCGCGCATGCAGGTGGCTGCGGCCTGCTCGTTCGCAGGCTGACGCGCCCAGCTGGCCAGGCCCTGCCGCAACTCCGCCAGCAATTCCTCGGCTTCCTCGGCGAAGACCGGAAAGAGCTCGGGGTCCAGATCGTCCACAGGCTGCGTCGCGGGCACGGACGGCCCCGCGGCAGGCGGCGCCACGCGTGGCTCGTACGCATCCAGGCGCTGCACCAGCGAAGGATCGGCACGCTCGTAGAAGCCGGCCGCGAAAAGATGCAGCAGGCGCTGCAGGTGCTCGACGCAGGCGGTGAACATCGCCGGCTCGTCCTGGATGGCGGGCTCGACCGCGCGCATGCGCGCCAGCGCGGCCCCCAGCGCATCGGCCACTTGGGCGAGCTCGCGCTGCCCGATCCTCGCGGCCCGCGCCGCGAGCACCTGCGCCAGTTCGACGCAGCGCGCCTCGGGTGGCCCGGCCGGCGCGACGCCCCACTCCCCGAGACGCACCGCCAGTTCGCGCACGGCCTCGTCGGCGTCGTTGAGGAAACGGTTGAAGGCGCCGATCTCGAGCGTCAGCGGGCCCACGACCTTCAGCGCGTCGGCCGCCGGACCCGGGGCGGGCTGCAGCAGCCCGGCGAAGTCCTCCAGCACGCTGGAGCCCAACTCCTCGACCATCGGCACCGGCAGCGTGCCTGCAAACTCCTCGTCCTCCCAAGGGGCTGGCGCCTCGTCGAGGGGCACCGGCAGCGTGATCGCCTCGGTGAGCACGGGCAGTTCGGACAGATCGGGGGGCTCGAGCGCTTCGGCC
Source organism: uncultured beta proteobacterium (assembly GCA_903834645.1). GTDB lineage: Bacteria > Pseudomonadota > Gammaproteobacteria > Burkholderiales > Burkholderiaceae_C > Rubrivivax. The sequence goes on along the minus strand of CAILKA010000548.1, from coordinate 675 downwards.
CCAGCGGGCGGCGGCGGGGAAGCGGGCTGCAGGGACTCCTGCGGCTCCAGCAGCAGCTCGAGCACTGGCAGGCTCGACGTGTCCGCCGGCCTCGGAGCCGGCGCCTCGGCGGATGGCTCCAAGGGCTCGGCGATCAGCGCTGGCTGCAGGGCTTGCGCGCTCTCGACAACCTCCTGCTCCACTGCAGGCTCCAGCGGCCCGATCGGCTCGTGTGGCGGGAGCCGCTCCGGTGCCTGCACAACAGGCTCACTTGCCCCCACAGGCTCCTGCGCCTCAGCGAGCCCCGGCATCGGGGCAAGCTCCTGCTCCTGCTCCTGCTCCTGCGCGGGCTCGGCTGCCTGCACGCCCGGCTCGGCCACGCTGGCGGTGTCCGCCCGCGAAGTGTCAATCGCAGCCGCCTGAACGGGCGCATCGGCGGCTCGACGCGCCAGCTCGCCCTTGTCGGGATCGAAACGCAGGAGCGCGCGCGCCGCCTGCGGCTGCACCGCCAGCACGTCAAGCAGCATCCCCAGTGCGCCGAGGTTGCCGGCCATGACCTCGAAGCTCGCCTGCGCAGGGGGCGAGCCGGGTACCACATCGCCCCGCTCCAGGGCAGCAGCCTGCCCGGCCAGGGCGGCCACGCCCTGGGCCGCTTCGTCGAGCCCCATCATCGCCAGCGCGCCCTGCACCGCCCTG